>NZ_JRKB01000072.1:0-130542 GCF_000800945.1 Plesiomonas sp. ZOR0011 | reverse complement strand
GATTCGAACCCTCGATAGAGTTTCCCCTATACACCCTTAGCAGGGGTGCGCCTTCAGCCTCTCGGCCATCTCACCGGCGTTGCGTGGCGCACATATTACTTTCCCAGCCTTATAAGTCAAACGTTTTTTCCGAAGTATCCTGTAAAATCATATCGTTTGCACACTTAACAGGCAATCTGCTGATTTTTCAGGTCATCTGCCGTTTTTATCAACACAGCAGACCGTTGACTCGCATTATTGTGCGTGCGTCATCACAACGGCATTAATAATGCCAGCAAGTCAGGGTTGGGTTTTGTGAGCTTTATCGGAAAATCGGCGTCCCACAGAAAAAGTGCGAGACGCGCTGGGAAGGTTCAGTACTAACCGGAAAGAAAAGGTTAGTAGTTAGGCTGTTGAGATTTTTCAGCCTGGATGCGTTGGTAAATTTCTTCACGGTGAACAGAGACTTCTTTCGGCGCGTTCACACCGATACGGACTTGGTTTCCTTTTACACCCAGTACAGTAACGGTAACCTCGTCACCAATCATCAGGGTTTCACCAACTCGGCGAGTCAGAATTAGCATTCGTTGCTCCTTGAACTAATAGCTTATTGTCAGAATTGTACTGACATTATCCAACATAAGTCACAAAAACGTAAGCCGATTAGCTAAAGTTCTTGCCTACTCAATTAATAAAACAGTGTTCCCTACTGCCCAACCCTGCCTCATAAAGTGCAATTAGTTGCAATTTTTATTGTGGCATCAGTACAGACAGAAGCAAGCGACACACTGCACAAAAAACAAAACGTACTAACCTCAAAGTGAGGTCAGTACGTTTTTTTCAGCTTAACGGTTACAGACGTTCAGCAACCCATGCCTGAACACTGTCTAATGCCGCAGGCAATGCTGCAGCATCAGAGCCACCGGCCTGTGCCATATCTGGACGACCGCCGCCCTTACCGCCAACTTGTGCCGCCAGCATGCTGACCAGCTCACCAGCCTTCACCTGACCCACCAAGTCTTTGGTTACACCAGCAATCAGGCTGACTTTGTCATCCTGTGCCAGACCCAGTACCACGATACCGGAACCCAACTGGTTTTTCAGGTCATCGACCATCGTACGTAATGCTTTTGCATCGCCGTTCTTGAGCAGGCTGACCAACAGCTTCTTACCCTTGACCTCGATAGCATTATGCACCAGATCCGCGCTTTCCTGAGCGGCCAGCTTGTCTTTCAATTGTTGCAATTCTTTTTCCAGCTGCTTGCTGCGATCCAGCAAGCCACGGACTTTCTCCGCTACGCTGAATGCGTCGGATTTCACCAGACCGGCCGCTTCATCTAGCTGGTCTTGCTGACGCTCGGTAAAGGCAATCGCCCGCTCACCGGTCACCGCTTCAATACGGCGCACGCCTGCAGCTACACCACCTTCAGAGGTAATGCGGAACAAGCCGATATCACCGGTACGCGCAGCGTGGGTACCACCACACAGCTCAACCGAGAAATCGCCCATGGTCAGTACGCGCACTTTCTCGTCATACTTCTCACCAAACAGCGCCATCGCACCTTTGGCTTTGGCTTCGTCCAGATCCAGAACATCGGTCTGTACGCTGTGGTTGTGACGAATTTCCGCATTCACCAAACGCTCAACTTCACGCAGCTCTTCGGCCTTCATGGCTTCCAGATGCGAGAAGTCAAAACGCAGGGCATCCGCGCTCACTTGTGAACCTTTTTGTGCCACGTGCTCGCCCAGCACTTTACGCAGGGCCGCGTGCAACAGGTGAGTCGCTGAGTGGTTCAGACGAATGCTCTGACGACGCGCTGCATCCACTTCAGCTTGCAGCGTATCACCGACCGTTACACTCCCTGACATCAGCTTACCGACGTGACCAAACGCCTGACCGTATTTCTGGGTATCCGTCACCATGAACTCAACGCCATCGGCCAACAGCAGACCGCTGTCACCCACCTGACCACCGGACTCGGCGTAGAATGGAGTTTCGTTCAAGACGATGATCGCCTCTTCACCAGCGTGCAGCTGCTCAACACTCTGACCTTCACGGAACAGTGCCACAACCTGACCTTGATGGGCGGTAGTGGTGTAGCCGTGGAATTCGGTCTGACCCTCAACACGGATCATGCTGTTGTAATCGGCACCAAAGTTGTTAGCCGCCTGCGCACGCTCACGCTGGGCTTTCATTTCTTTTTCAAAACCGGCTTCATCAACAGTGATGTTGCGCTCACGGCATACGTCAGCGGTCAAATCCAGTGGGAAGCCGTAGGTGTCGTACAGTTTGAACGCGGTTTCGCCATCCAGTACGTCGCCTTGCAGTTCAGCCAGCGCGCCATCCAGCAATGCCAGACCACGCTCCAGCGTACGGGCAAACTGCTCTTCTTCCAGACGCAGCACTTTTTCTACCAGTGCTTGCTGCTGTTGCAGTTCATCGGCAGCGCTGCCCATCACGGCAATCAACGTACCCACCAGCTTGTAGAAGAACGTGTCTTTGGCACCCAGCATGTGACCATGACGTACGGCACGACGAATGATACGACGCAGCACATAGCCACGGCCTTCATTCGATGGCATTACACCGTCAGATACCAAGAACGCACAAGAACGGATATGGTCAGCAATTACGCGCAGTGATTTGCTTTCCAGATCGGTCGCGCCGGTCACTTCGGCCGCTTTAGCGATCAACGCTTTGAAGACGTCGATTTCGTAGTTGGAGTTCACATGCTGCATAACCGCAGTGATACGCTCCAGACCCATACCGGTATCTACCGATGGCTTTGGCAGTGGCAGCAGAGTGCCGTCAGCTTGACGGTTGAACTGCATGAACACGTTGTTCCAAATCTCGATATAACGGTCGCCATCTTCTTCTGGACTTCCTGGAGGACCGCCCCAGATGTGATCGCCGTGGTCATAGAAAATCTCGGTGCACGGACCGCATGGGCCGGTATCACCCATCTGCCAGAAGTTATCGGAGGCATACGGCGCACCTTTGTTGTCACCGATACGCACGATGCGCTCTTCTGGAATGCCAATTTCTTTGGCCCAGATGTCATACGCTTCATCATCAGAGGCGTACACCGTTACCCACAGCTTCTCTTTCGGCAGTGCCAGCCACTGTGGCGACGTCAGGAACTCCCACGCATAGCGAATCGCATCGTGCTTGAAGTAATCGCCGAAGCTGAAGTTACCCAGCATTTCGAAGAAGGTGTGGTGACGCGCGGTATAACCTACGTTCTCTAGGTCATTGTGCTTACCGCCTGCACGCACACAACGCTGAGAGGTGGTCGCGCGGGTATAAGGGCGCTTGTCCAGACCAAGGAATACGTCCTTGAACTGGTTCATACCGGCATTGGTAAACAGTAACGTCGGGTCATTGCCCGGTACGAGTGAGCTGCTGGACACCACTTGATGCCCTTTGCTCTGGAAAAAGTCGAGATACGCCTGGCGGATCTCGGCAGTGCTCTTGCTCATGCAGCTAAGTCCTGAGTCAGATCAAATTGCTGAGGAATCGTCCCTGTTGTACAGCGGGGGCGATCAAAGTGTGGATAAGATAAATTTTCTCACAAGTGATGTAAATTCAGATAGCACTTTCGACGGCAGAAAATGCTGATTCCACCCGCTTTAGTGCAGTGAAATGCAAAGATGAGGAGAAAATGAGGACAAGCGTTGGTAAGCGAGAGGGATGTTGTCGCTGACGCTTACCACAGAGATTGAATATCTTCTTGGTAAAAACCGCGGTACAGCATAAAGCGGATCACTTTGCTGCGTGGTAATCGCTCAGTCGGCAGCGGCGAACCAAAACGTCGCTCGGCTACCCGTGCCGCCAGCGCGCTCCAATCGATATCTGAATCAAACAGAGCTTGGGTGATGGCCTCACTGGGTACTCCGCGTTGGCGTAGCTCTTGTTCGATGCGCCGTGGCCCATAGCCTTTTTGACTACGGCTGCGCAAAAACATACCCGCGTAACGCTGGTCATCCAACCATTTTTGCTGCACACAGTGCGCTATCACCAACTCTAGTTCAGTGGCAAAGGCCTCGGGAGTAGCCGGCCATTCACTGCGACTAAATTGCAGCGCCGGTTTGGCCGCCGAGCGCTTGGTGCCACGCCGCGCGTGGGTAAACGCGCCTTCGTCTTCAGTGGGGGTTGCGGCAGAAACAAATTGCGCCGCTAATTTGCGGCGCAATTCCTGCTCACTGTGTTCACGCTGCGCCAACAGACGCTGCGCGTGATTCAGTAGCATGGCATTCATCAGAATGCTTCGTCCTCATCTGGACCAAACTCGTCATCGCCATCATTGTTCGCTTGCGCTTCCGCAGAAGTCGCAGCCGCACTTAACAGCATTTCACGCAGTTTTTTATCCAGCTCAGCCGCAATTTCTGGATGCTCTTGCAGGTACTTCATCGAGTTGGCCTTGCCCTGACCCACTTTCTCGCCCTGATAGCTGTACCACGCACCGGATTTTTCCACCAGCTTGTGCTTCACGCCCAGATCGATCAGCTCGCCCTCTTTCGAGATCCCGCCGCCATAAATAATCTGGAAATCGGCCTGACGGAACGGTGGCGATACTTTGTTTTTCACCACTTTCACGCGTGTTTCGTTACCGACCACTTCATCGCCTTCTTTGATAGCGCCAACACGGCGAATATCCAGACGAACAGAGGCGTAGAACTTCAGTGCGTTACCGCCGGTGGTGGTCTCTGGGTTACCGAACATCACACCAATCTTCATACGGATCTGGTTGATGAAGACCACTAAGCAGTTGGCGCTCTTGATGTTACCGGTCAACTTACGCAGCGCCTGTGACATCAAACGGGCTTGCAGACCGACGTGAGAGTCGCCCATCTCGCCTTCGATTTCGGCTTTTGGTGTCAGTGCGGCCACGGAGTCAACGATGATCACATCGACCGCGCCAGAACGAACCAGTGCATCACAGATTTCCAGTGCTTGTTCACCGGTATCTGGCTGAGAGATCAGCAGATCATCAACCTGCACCCCCAGTTTGGCGGCGTAAACCGGATCCAGCGCATGCTCAGCATCGATAAAAGCACAGGTTTTACCGCACTTTTGCGCTTGAGCGATAACAGACAGAGTAAGGGTGGTTTTACCGGACGATTCCGGACCAAAGATTTCAACAATACGGCCGGTCGGCAGACCGCCAATACCCAGCGCAATATCCAGACCCAAAGAGCCGGTAGAAATTGCTTCGATATCTAACGTCTTGGTATCACCCAGACGCATGATAGAGCCTTTACCGAATTGCTTTTCAATCTGTCCTAACGCTGCGGCCAAGGCTTTCTGTTTGTTCTCGTCCATTACTCTTATCCCCACGAAATCAGTCACGCGTTGTATGCCGAACAGTATACTGTATAGTCATACAGTATCAAGCCCTGTTTAAAAGAGAAACTCATTTAACAGCGTTTGCAATGCAAAATGCACCGCCTGCTCACGAACGGCGTGCCGATCGCCAGAGAAAAGTTGATGGCAAGCTAAGGTGCGCCCGCTACGGCTGGCAAAGGCAAACCACACGGTCCCGACCGGCTTACTCTCGCTGCCGCCACCGGGGCCTGCAATCCCGCTCACCGCAATTGCCACGTCAGCCTCTGACGCCAGCAGCGCGCCATGTACCATCTCGCACACCGTTGGTTCACTGACCGCGCCATAGGTATCCAGCGTCTGCCAAGAGACCCCTAGCATCTGATGCTTGGCCTGATTGGTATAAGTGACAAAACCGCGCTCTACATACTGCGAGCTGCCCGCAATATCCGTCAGCGCGGCCATGATCCCGCCTCCGGTGCACGATTCGGCGGCGGCAATTTTCCAGCCCAATTGGGTTAAACGGGCACCCACCGCTTCGCTCAGTGATAACAAACTCTGATACATACCTTTCCCCAGATTTTTTCACCCTGTATTGCCAGTGTAACCCAAGCGCTGAGGCTAGAGGGCGATGCGGCGCAGTTATCCATAATGTATACATGGCCATGCCGCTTAAGCGCGCTCAGGTTATATGCCCAGTCTATATAATAAGGACATAATAAGGTTTGCCAGCGCCTTTGCCCCTCATATAAGCTTGCCTGCAGAACAAGGCACCTTGCCGACCTATCCGTATTTTAAATCGCGCACTGCAGCCACGTTGCCTGCGGCGCGCGGTTTTGTTCACCTGATGACGTTAAAAAGATAACTCTTATGAGCGACAGCCTGAACCTTGATGCCCACACCCCCATGATGCAGCAGTATCTGCGCCTCAAAGCGCAGCACCCCGATATTTTGCTGTTTTATCGCATGGGTGACTTTTACGAACTGTTTTATGACGATGCCCGCTTGGCGTCGCAATTGTTAGATATCTCGCTGACCAAGCGTGGTCAATCGGCGGGTGAACCGATCCCGATGGCTGGCGTGCCACACCATTCGATTGAAGGCTATCTGGCCAAGCTGATCCAGCTCGGTGAATCGGCAGCTATCTGTGAGCAGATTGGCGATCCGGCCACCAGCAAAGGTCCGGTCGAGCGTAAAGTGGTGCGAATTGTCACTCCCGGCACCGTCAGTGACGAAGCGCTGCTGCAAGAGCGGCAGGATAACCTGCTGGCAGCGATCTGCGCCCACGGTGATAAATTCGGCTATGCCACGCTGGATATCAGCTCCGGCCGTTTCCTGCTGTCAGAGCCCGATAGCACCGATGCGATGCTAGCCGAGCTGCAACGCACCAATCCCGCTGAACTGCTGTATGCCGAAGATTTCCCTCACGCCGCATTGATTGAAAACCGTAAAGGTCTACGTCGTCGTCCGCTATGGGAGTTTGAAATTGATACCGCGCGCCAACAGCTCAATCTGCAATTTGGCACGCGCGATCTGACTGGCTTTGGTGTAGAACAGGCCGATGCTGGCCTGCGCGCCGCCGGTTGTCTGCTGCAGTATGTTAAAGATACCCAGCGCACCGCCCTGCCACATATTCGAGGCGTGATCATGGAGCGCCAACAAGATGGGATCATCATGGATGCGGCAACCCGCCGTAACTTGGAGATCACCTTAAATCTGAGCGGTGGCACCGATTGCACGCTGGCTTCGGTACTGGATCAAACCGTGACCGCGATGGGTAGCCGGATGCTCAAGCGTTGGCTACATCAACCGATTCGTAATCGGCAGATCTTAAGCCACCGTCAAGAAGCCATTCGCACGCTACAGCACGAGATGTTGGTGAGCGAGCTGCAACCGCTGCTGCGCCAAATCGGCGATCTGGAGCGCATTTTGGCTCGTCTGGCGCTGCGTAGCGCTCGCCCACGTGATTTAGCGCGGATGCGTAATGCCTTCCAGCAGCTGCCGCACATCAATCAACTGCTGCAAGCGCTGACCAGTACGCCACTGCAAAATTTAAATCAGCAAATCGGTGATTTTGCCGAGCTGTGTGCGCTGCTTGAGCGCGCCGTGATTGAAAACCCACCAGTGCTGATCCGTGATGGTGGTGTGCTGGCGCCGGGCTATAACGCCGAGCTGGATGAATGGCGTGCACTGGCCGATGGCGCAACCACCTATCTGGAGCAATTGGAAATCCGTGAGCGCGAGCGCCTTGGTCTGGATACCCTGAAAGTGGGTTTCAATGCGGTACACGGTTACTACATTCAAGTCAGCCGTGGCCAAAGCGAGCATGTGCCTGCGCACTATATCCGCCGTCAAACGCTGAAAAATGCCGAGCGTTACATCATTCCTGAGCTCAAAGAGTACGAAGACAAGGTTTTGACCGCCAAAGGCAAAGCGCTGGCCTTGGAAAAGAGCCTGTACGAAGAGCTGTTTGATCTGCTGCTGCCACATCTGCCGGCATTGCAGCAAAGTGCCGCCGCGCTGGCCGAGCTGGATGTGCTAGCAAACCTCGCCGAGCGCGCCGATTCGCTGGATTATCACTGTCCACAATTAAGTGAGCAACCGGGGATCGCCATCGAAAATGGTCGCCATCCGGTGGTCGAGCAAATGCTGCGTGAGCCGTTTATCGCCAACCCGCTGCAGCTCAATCATCAGCGTCGCATGTTGATCATTACCGGTCCGAACATGGGCGGTAAGAGCACCTATATGCGTCAAACCGCGCTGATCGTGTTACTGGCGCATATCGGTAGTTTCGTGCCCGCAGAAAGCGCCGTGATTGGGCCGGTCGATCGGATCTTTACCCGGGTCGGTGCCGCCGATGATTTGGCCTCCGGCCGTTCGACCTTCATGGTGGAGATGACCGAAACTGCGAATATTTTGCACAACGCGACCCTGCACAGCTTGGTATTGATGGATGAAATTGGCCGTGGCACCTCTACTTATGATGGTCTGTCGCTGGCTTGGGCCTGCGCCGAAGCGCTGGCCCAGCGCATTCAAGCCATGACCTTGTTTGCCACCCACTACTTTGAGTTAACTGCGCTGCCAGAGCGGCTGGAAGGCGTGGCTAACGTGCATTTGGATGCGGTTGAACACGGCGAAACCATCGCCTTTATGCACGCGGTACAAGAAGGGGCGGCGAGCAAAAGTTATGGTCTGGCGGTCGCGGCGTTGGCTGGGGTGCCACGCGATGTGATCCGCCGCGCACGGCAAAAGTTGCATGAGCTGGAAAGCCAACCACAGCCAGAAAGCGCCGCCAATTCATCGGCTGGAAGTTCTGCCGCCGCAGCGCCTCAGCTCTCTTTGCTGCCGCATCCGGTGATTGATGAGTTAGAAGCGTTAAATCCAGATAATCTGAGTGCGCGCCAAGCCTTGGATCTGCTGTATCGGCTCAAAGCGATGCTGTAATACCGCGCGTAATGCGGCCATGATCTTTCAGTGCGAAGACCCCCATAGAAAATGATGGCTTCAATAACTGGGAATTGATAACTGGGAATTGGCGATAAGGGGCTGAGATAGGCATTGTTTAGCCTAATAACCTAACGACGCCTCTCTAGTAGAGCTGAATTATCGGCACAAAAAAATCCCCGCTCAAGAGCGGGGATTTTTATATTCTGGTGTGCGCTTCACAAACGACTCGCGACACTATTCACATCATTCGCGAGACTACTCACGAAATAGCGCATGGATACTCAACCCTTGCTGAGTCAGGATCTCACGCAACCGCCGCAGACCTTCGACCTGAATCTGGCGCACCCGCTCACGGGTCAAACCAATTTCACTGCCCACAT
This sequence comes from Plesiomonas sp. ZOR0011, assembly GCF_000800945.1. Lineage (NCBI taxonomy): Bacteria > Pseudomonadati > Pseudomonadota > Gammaproteobacteria > Enterobacterales > Enterobacteriaceae > Plesiomonas > Plesiomonas sp. ZOR0011. Next base: position 121,413 of record NZ_JRKB01000072.1, on the reverse strand, counting down.
CTTCCAACGTTGCCGCCTCATAACCCAACAGGCCAAAACGACGCGCTAACACCTCACGCTGCTTTGGATTGAGCTCATACAGCCACTTGATGATGCTGTGGTGCATGTCGTTATCTTGGGTAGTTTCTTCTGGCCCTTGATCTTTTTCATCGGCCAGAATATCCAACAGCGCTTTTTCCGAGTCACCGGCAATCGGTGTATCTACTGAGGTGATGCGCTCATTCAAGCGCAACATGCGGCTAACATCACTGACTGGGCAGGAGAGCAGCGCAGCAATATCTTCTGCGGTCGGCTCGTGCTCTAGCTTGTGCGCTAACTCACGCGCGGTACGCAGATAGACGTTCAGCTCTTTGACGACATGAATTGGCAGACGGATAGTACGGGTCTGATTCATGATCGCCCGTTCGATGGTTTGCCGGATCCACCATGTGGCATAGGTTGAGAAGCGGAAGCCGCGCTCGGGATCAAACTTCTCCACCGCCCGAATCAATCCGAGGTTACCCTCCTCGATCAGGTCGAGCAGTGCCAAGCCCCGATTGCCATAGCGACGGGCGATCTTAACCACCAAACGCAGATTACTTTCTATCATACGCTTACGGGCTGCCAGATCGCCGCGCAGAGCACGCTGGGCGAAATAGACTTCTTCGGCTGCCGTCAGCAGCGGCGCGAAGCCAATTTCTCCGAGGTAGAGCTGGGTTGCATCCAGAACACGTTGCGCATCAATATGAGGAAACTGTTCATCGGCCTCGACATCCTCATCAACGGCCTCTTCGAACGCTTCGGACTCCAGCTCTTCCAGGCTGGCTTCTTCAAACTCAAATTCATGCAGTTCTTCTGCTGCAGTATTGGTGTGGCTCATACTTCATTCCCTCATGATAGAGAAATACGAAGCAGTACAACCCGCTCTGCCCGCTTAACGCTTAGGAAGGTATCCTAACGGGTTTACAGATTTGCCTTTATAGCGGATCTCAAAGTGCAGTCGAACTGAACTGGTACCCGAGCTACCCATTGTCGCAATCTGTTCACCGGCTTTGACTTCCTGCCGCTCCTTCACGAGTAATGTATCGTTGTGGGCGTAGGCGCTCAGATAATCATCATTGTGTTTGATGATAATAAGATTACCGTATCCACGTAACGCATTACCGGCATACACCACTTTACCTGGCGCGGTGGCATAAATTGGTTGACCACGACGCCCGGCAATATCAATCCCTTTGTTACCCCCTTCAGCCGAGGAGTAAGAGTCAATCACGGTGCCCTGTACCGGCCAGCGCCAGCTGCTTACTGCAGCATTGCCAACACTGCTGCTTGCGCTACTGGTGGCACTTGCCGGTGGTGGTGTCTGCGGCTTACGTGAGACAACGGTCTCAGTAATCTGCAGTTCCCCCTGCTTGCGATTAACATTTTGTTTACCCTCTGAGCCAGAGTAATTCTTAACCGCAACCGGTTCAATAGGACTTTGTGATGAGACGATACTGGTCGGAGGAGTTGCATAGCTACCACTGCCACCTTCCGACAAGCGGATCACTTGCCCTGGATAGATGGTATACGGTGGCGCGATGTTATTGGCCGAGGCCAGTTCACGAAAATCACGACCGGAAATATAAGCAATGTAGAACAGTGTCTCACCGTCTTTCACCTGATAGGTGGTACCGGTATAGCTACCTTTTTGGATCCGGCGATAATCCGGCGTACCGCTATGTGATGAGCTGTAATTCCCATCATCAGACGTCGCCGAAGAGACCGGCGCCGGGCCGGTTTCGGATGTTGTACATCCCCCGAGCGCTAATAATAAGCAAGAGCAAATACCCGCCTTGGACAGGGTTTTGTTTAGGCTTCCTGAAATCATCCTTTCACCTAAAATTCAGCGATATATCAAATACACGAGCACTGCCAGCGCCACAGTACCCCAACCTAGAATTTCTATATATTTACGCAGTTGGGCTTCCATTCGTTTGCCGCCCCACGCCATTAACAGCGCAACTAATAAAAAGCGAGCAGCACGGGAAACCAGCGCAGCAGCGACAAAAGGCCAGAAGGCCATTTTTAATAAGCCGGCAGTTATAGTAAATACTTTATAAGGGATGGGAGAAAAACCGGCAATAAAAACGACCAGTACGCCCCACTCTCTAAACCACTGCATGGCTTTATCCAGATTAGCCTGATATCCCATATGCGCAATCAGGGGCTGGATCACATCAAACAGATAATATCCCAGAGCATAGCCGACAATACCGCCTAATACCGAGGTAATTGCCGTTAATAATGCATAACGCACCGCGCGCTGCGGAGCAGATAATGACATCGGCGCCAGCATAATATCGGGTGGAATAGGGAAAAAGATGGCCTCGATAAAGCTCAATCCGCCCAGCCACCATTCAGCTTTCGGATGGCGGGACCACAGCATGACTTTATCATAAACCGCGCCAAACAATTTCAAGCCAATTCTCCTTGTATTAACGGTACAAAACGCACCTGTTCAATATGTTCCCGTTGGAACTGATTATGTACCCGTCGGATCCGCTGTAACTCTTGATGATGCGAGCCGACTGGCACCACCAAGCGCCCGCCCTCCGCCAACTGACCCAATAAGGCCTGTGGAATTTCGGTCGCGGCTGCGGTCACGATAATGGCGTCAAAAGGTGCCCGTGCCGACCACCCTTCCCAACCATCACCATGACGGGTAGAAATATTATGTAAATCAAGCTGCTTAAAACGCCGCTTGGCTTGCCATTGCAGCGTTTTAATCCGTTCCACCGAACACACGCGCTCCACCAGATGTGCCAGAACGGCGGTCTGATAGCCTGAGCCGGTACCGATTTCCAATACCCGCGACTGGGGCGTGAGCTCCAGCAGTTCGGTCATTCTCGCCACCATATAGGGCTGCGAGATAGTTTGTCCGGCGCCGATGGGCAGCGCCGTGTTGTCATAAGCTTTGTGAGCCAGTGCTTCATCAATGAAACGGTGCCGGGGAACACAGGCCAGTGCGTGTAACACTTGTTCATCCCTGATTCCCTGTTCTTTCAGTCTGATGAGTAGCCGAGATAATTCGACTGACTTTATCATCCTTACCACTCTCCGCTGTTTTCCATCCACTCCGTCAGCGTGTCCAGACTCTGGTGCGCCGTTAAATCCACATGCAGTGGGGTCACGGAGACGTAATTGTTCTCCACGGCGTGAAAATCGGTTCCCTCACCTGCATCTTTGGCTGCCGGTACGGGGCCTATCCAGTAAATATCATTGCCGCGCGGATCTTTTTCACAAATCACTTTACCGGCTGGATGACGATGACCACAGCGAGTAATTTTTACGCCACGGATTTGATCCAATGGCACATCCGGCACATTGATATTCAAGATCCGATTGGTGCGCAAAGGGCGACGCTGCAAGGCACGCAAGAAACGGGCGGTGATCACCGCCGCAGTTTCATAGTGGGTAGTGCCATTGAGCGATACCGCCAGTGCCGGATAGCCCATATGCCGCCCTTCGGTGGCGGCGGCAACAGTACCGGAATAGATCACATCATCGCCCAGATTGGGGCCGGCATTAATGCCTGACACCACTACATCTGGCAGCGGCGCCATCAGGCCATTTACCGCCAGATGCACGCAATCGGTCGGGGTGCCGCGCACGCTAAAATCGCCATTGGCCAGCTTTTGAATACGCAGAGGCATCTCCAACGTCAATGAGTTGGAGGCGCCGCTGCGGTTACGATCTGGCGCGACTACCGTCACCTCAGCAAATTTGCGCAGCTCGACCGCCATCGTTTGGATACCGGGGGCGGTAACGCCGTCATCGTTACTCAGCAGAATCCGCATGCCCGTCTCCTTCCTCGTCGACGATTGCAATTTCACGCACCACGCTGGTCGCGTAGCTGCCCGCTGGCAGGAAAAATTGCAGCTGCAGCCCTTCATCCAGCCAGCTCCAACGCAGCTCTTGCGGTACCACCAGCAGCGCACGGCGCGCCGGCTCTAAACGCTCACGCTTAAGCAGAGCCAGCAGATCATCTTGTCCTTCCAGTTGCGCTTGCTCTAATGCCAGCGCCGGCCCTTGAGAGCCGAGCTCACCATCGCCGACCATTGGCGCGGTGATATTCACATCACGCTCTTGCAAACGCTGTTGCGATGCAGCCAGCTCTTCAGGCGTCACCACGAACCAGCTGTTGCGACCCGCCAGTTGCAGGGCATCGCCTTCCAGCACTTGCTGCTGCAAACCTTGCTCAATACGGGCACTGACAATGCGGTTAAACAGTTCACTGCGCGCCGCAGACAGGCAGAAGCTGCGCTTGTTGCGGTCTTTAATCTTCACTTCACCACGCGCCCAACGTAAAGCCAGTTGCAGGTTGTTGCCATCACGGCCAAAACGCTGTTCGCCAAAATAGTTGGGTACCCCAGACTCGGCAATGGCTTGCAGACGCTGCTCTAAGGCGGCATCCGGCGTCAAATCACGCAGCAGCAACGTAAAGTGATTACCGCGCAGAGCACCGGTGCGCACCTTACGGTTGTGGCGAACCACTTGCACCACTTCACAGCCTTCCAGCGCAAATTGGCTAAAATCTGGCGTCACTTTGCCTGGAATATGCAGGCCAAACCACTGTTCCGTAACCGCATTACGGTCTTTCAATCCCGCATACGCCACGTTACGCGCAGGAATACCGGCAAATTGCGCCAGCTTTTCTGCCACAAACTTGGTATTGCAGCCGGTTTTGCGCACATACACCATGACGTGCTCGCCTTCACCGGCAAACTCGTAACCTAAATCTTCAACAACCTTGAAATCTTCCGGTTGGGCTTTCAGACGGGCACGCAGCGCCGGTTTTCCCAGCAAATAGCAACACTCACTCACAATGACTCTCCAGCAGTAATGCAACGGCCTCACAGGCAATCCCTTCACCACGGCCAGTAAACCCGAGTTTTTCGGTGGTGGTTGCTTTAACATTTACGCACTCCAGTGCGCATTCTAAATCGGTAGCAATATTTTCCCGCATCGCGCTAATGTGCGGAGCCATTTTTGGCGCTTGGGCAATGATGGTGACATCCACGTTACCAATGCGGTAACCGCGCGCTTTGATCTGACGGAAGGCTTCACGCAGCAAACCACGACTGTCGGCACCTTTATAGGCCGGATCGGTGTCTGGGAACAGGTGGCCGATATCACCGAGCGCAGCAGCGCCCAGCAGAGCGTCGGTCAGCGCATGCAGCGCCACATCGCCATCCGAGTGCGCCAGCAAACCCTGAGCATAAGGAATAGTCACGCCACCAATTACGATCGGGCCTTCGCCGCCAAATCGGTGTACATCAAAACCATGTCCAATACGCATATTTCGCTCTCCTCACGCGTTGTGTTCCGTCGTACAGAAAACCGTCATACAAAAAACGGTTAGACAAAAAAGATGGGGTCAGTTCGGCTAGGCATCCGCCCCCGATAACCGCTGAGACAGGAAAAAGTCGGCCAACGCCAGATCTTCTGGCTGAGTGACCTTAAGATTATCGGCCCGTCCGGTGACCAATTGAGGGTGATAGCCGCAATACTCCAGCGCAGACGCCTCATCGGTGATCTCTGCCCCGTCTTGCAATGCCTGTTGCAGGCTCGCGCGCAGCAGCCCCAGTGGGAACATTTGCGGCGTTAAGGCGTGCCATAACTGACGACGCTCGACAGTCTGTTCAATCAAGCCATCGGCATTACTGCGCTTCATGGTGTCGCGCACCGGCGCAGCCAATAAGCCACCAATGGTATCTGGCTGCAAGGTCAAATCCAGCAGTCGGTTTAAATCGGTCTGGGTCAGGCAAGGGCGCGCGGCATCATGCACCAACACCCATTGTTCGGCAGGCAAGCTCAGCGCTTGTAAGGCAGCCAACACAGAATCGGCGCGGTTCTCGCCTCCGGTCACCACGCTAACGCGCGGCTCCTTGGCCAGTGGCAAATCAGCAAACCAGCGGTCTTGCGGATGCAATGCCAGTACCACATTACGGATGCGCGGGTTTTGTAGCAGCACCGCCACGGTGTGCTCCAGCAAGGTTTTGCCGTGCAACATCAGATACTGCTTTGGAACGGCGGCTTGCATACGCGAGCCAATACCGGCTGCGGGAATGACAGCAACAAAAGAGGCCTGCGCCTCACTCTCGGGATGGGTCATCATTGTGTATTTGTCGGTTTATCCGCCGGCAACAGGCGGTAGAAGGTTTCTCCCGGTTTCACCATACCAAGTTCATCACGGGCACGCTCTTCAATCGCTTCCAGACCACTGGAAAGATCATCGATTTCAGCAAACAACTGTTCGTTGCGGCTTTTTAATTTGGCGTTGCTTGCTTCTTGTGTCGCGACTTCTTGCTGGATACGGGTATAAGTATGGATACCATTTTTACCCAGCCACAGGCTGTACTGTAACCAGCCCAATATCACGAGTAAAAGTATGCTCAGTTTACTCATCTTATCCCCCCAGAAAAACCCGGCTATCATCCCATATCTGCTGGTTTTCTACCACTGCCATAACAGTCTGGCTCTTGAGGGGAAAACTGTAAAATAATCACGACGCTGCCGGTTTACGTTATCAGCGTTTTACGACGCTCATTTTATGCCCACTGATGCTTAAATTAGTACGGTGACACGGCATCCATAACGGCTATTTTTTAATCCTGAGAATTCATACCACTTGTTAATAGCTGCGTGGTAACACAGACCTTTATGCCGGCAAACGGGCAAAAAAAAGCCGCCCAATGGGCGGCTTTTCTGCATCAGACTTTACGGCACCAAACAATGCCGTAAAGGGGTTTCAAGCTAAAGCGGCAATTAAGCCTGGCCTTTCACTTCTTTCAGACCGTTGTATGGTGCTTTTTCGCCCAGCGCTTCTTCGATACGGATCAGCTGGTTGTACTTAGCAACACGGTCAGAACGGCTCATAGAACCGGTCTTGATTTGGCCAGCCGCAGTACCTACAGCCAGGTCAGCGATGGTCGCATCTTCAGTTTCACCAGAGCGGTGAGAGATAACTGCAGTGTAGCCAGCGTCTTTCGCCATCTTGATAGCAGCCAGAGTTTCGGTCAGAGAACCGATCTGGTTGAACTTGATCAGGATGGAGTTAGCGATACCGTTGTCGATACCACGCTTCAGGATCTTGGTGTTAGTTACGAACAGGTCGTCACCAACCAGTTGGATCTTGTCGCCCAGGATCTTGGTCTGATAAGCAAAACCTTCCCAGTCAGACTCGTCCAAACCGTCTTCGATAGAAACGATTGGGAACTTGGTGGTCAGCTCAGCCAGGTAGTCAGAGAAAGCGTTCGCGCTGAACACTTTGCCTTCGCCTTTCAGGTTGTACTCTTTCTTCTCTGCGTCGTAGAACTCAGAAGCTGCGCAGTCCATCGCCAGAGTCACGTCTTTACCCAGAACATAACCTGCAGCAGCAACAGCTTCTGCGATCACTTCCAGTGCTTCAGCGTTAGACTTCAGGTTTGGCGCGAAACCACCTTCGTCACCAACTGCAGTGTTGTAGCCTTTAGACTTCAGTACCTTAGCCAGGTTGTGGAACACTTCAGAACCCATACGTACGGCTTCTTTCAGAGTCTTCGCGCCAACTGGCTGGATCATGAACTCTTGGATATCAACGTTGTTATCAGCGTGCTCACCACCGTTGATGATGTTCATCATTGGCAGAGGCATAGAGTACACGCCTGGAGTGCCGTTCAGTTCAGCGATGTGCGCGAACAGTGGCATACCTTTAGCAGCAGCTGCTGCTTTGGCGTTCGCCAGAGATACCGCCAGGATAGCGTTCGCACCAAAGTTAGACTTGTTCTCAGTACCGTCCAGATCGATCATGATCTGATCGATTTCAGCTTGCTGCTTAGCATCTTTGCCCAGCAGAGCTTCAGCGATTGGACCATTAACAGCACCAACAGCTTTCAGAACGCCTTTGCCCATGAAACGTGACTTGTCACCGTCACGCAGTTCCAGTGCTTCACGGGAACCGGTAGATGCACCAGACGGCGCAGCAGCCATACCTACAAAGCCGCCTTCCAGGTGTACTTCGGCTTCAACGGTAGGGTTACCACGGGAGTCGATGATTTCACGAGCCAGTACTTTAACGATCTTGGACATAACTTTTCTTCCTATTAAAAGTGAGCCTGAACTTTAAGCTGAAACACCAAAGTGTGCCGCATCAACAGCGGATACCGCACACTCCATGATTTTCGTTACTTAATCTGGCGCGCCTGATAATCCCCTGCGGCTTTCACAAAGCCTTCGAACAGTGGGTGGCCATCACGCGGCGTTGAAGTAAACTCTGGGTGGAATTGGCAAGCCACAAACCATGGATGGTTAGGCACTTCAACAATCTCAACCAGTTGTTTGTCCGCTGAACGACCCGTTACACGCATACCGGCTTTCTCAATCTGCGGCAGCAGATAGTTGTTGACCTCGTAGCGGTGACGGTGACGTTCATGAATTGTCGGCTGACCATACAGTTTACGTGCGGTGCTGCCTTCTTCCAGGTGGCACAGCTGTGCACCCAGACGCATGGTACCGCCCAGATCAGACGCTTCAGTACGAACTTCAACGTTGCCTTCTTCATCTTTCCACTCAGTGATCAGCGCAACAACAGGGAATTTGCTGTTGGCATCAAACTCGGTGGAGTTGGCACCTGTCATACCGGCTACGTTGCGCGCGTATTCGATCATCGCAACTTGCATGCCCAGACAGATCCCCAGATACGGAATATTGTTTTCACGTGCGTAGCGGGCCGCCATAATCTTGCCTTCTACGCCACGGTTGCCGAAGCCACCCGGAACCAGGATTGCATCCAGGCCTTTCAGCAGGTCAGTACCTTTGCTTTCCACATCCTGCGAATCAATATAGCGGATGTGAACAGTCAGACGGTTTTTCAGGCCGCCGTGCTTGAGCGCTTCGTTCACGGACTTATACGCATCCGGCAGCTCAATGTACTTACCGACCATACCGATGGTCACTTCACCGGTCGGATTGGCTTCTTCGTAAATCACCTGTTCCCATTCAGACAAGTCAGCTTCCGGACAGTTCACACCGAAACGCTTACAAATGTACTGATCCAGGCCCTGTGATTTCAGCAGAGCAGGGATTTTATAGATGGAATCCACATCTTTCAGTGAGATAACCGCCTTTTCTGGCACATTACAGAACAAAGCGATCTTCGCACGTTCGTTGGCCGGAATAACACGGTCAGAACGGCAAATCAGGATATCTGGCTGAATACCGATAGACAGCAGCTCTTTTACAGAGTGCTGAGTCGGTTTGGTTTTCACTTCACCGGCAGCGGCCATGTATGGCACTAAAGTCAGGTGCATGAACAGCGTGTGCTCACGGCCTACTTCAACCGCCAGCTGACGGATAGCTTCCAAGAATGGCAGGGATTCGATATCGCCCACGGTACCGCCGATTTCAACGATAACGACGTCGTGGCCTTCGGCACCGGCGATAACACGCTCTTTGATCGCATTAGTAATATGCGGAATAACCTGAATGGTCGCCCCTAAGTAATCACCACGGCGCTCTTTGCGCAGCACGTCGGCGTATACGCGACCGGTAGTGAAGTTGTTGCGGCGGGTCATCTTAGTGCGAATAAAACGCTCATAGTGGCCCAAATCAAGGTCTGTTTCCGCACCGTCTTCCGTTACGAATACTTCACCGTGCTGGATTGGGCTCATGGTGCCCGGATCCACGTTGATGTAAGGGTCCAGTTTCATGATGGTGACATTGAGGCCACGCGCTTCGAGAATCGCGGCCAGTGATGCTGCTGCAATGCCTTTACCTAGCGAGGATACAACCCCACCGGTCACAAAAATATAATTTGTTGTCATGCTGAACCTGAGAGTTAGGTTTATGGGAGAAAAGGAAGAACAAAGACGGGATAATAGTATACCAGAGCTCCCCCCCGACCACAAACGGGAAGCGAGCCGGTTATCCCGACGCCATGTTGTTCTTTACTTCTCTCGGCAACGCACTGCCAGTATCTACTGCTCGCTTAAGAGGGCTCGCGGCGCTTGATCTCTTGCCACAATGCTTCCATCTCTTCCAGCGACGTTTCGCTCATCAACGCCCCTCTCGCCGCAACAGCCTGTTCAATTTGACGGAACCGCCGTTCAAATTTGTCACACGCCTGTTGCAGTGCCAACTCAGGACGATGCCCAAGGTGACGACTGAGGTTTACGGTAGCGAAAAGCAGATCTCCGATTTCTTCCGCTAATTTTACCTCATTTTTTGTCACCTGACACGCTTCAGCTAGCACTTCATCGATCTCTTCGTGCACTTTTTCGACAACTGGGCCCAAAGTATCCCAATCAAAGCCCACTGTTGCACAACGTTTCTGCATTTTATAGGCCCGCATCAAAGCCGGTTGCGCTTTCGGAATGTCATCCAGCACCGACGTTTGCGCTTTAGCCGCACGCTCTTGCTGCTTGATAGTCTCCCAACGCTCGCTGACCGTCTCCGGCGCAATGGCCTCAGTGGTGAGCGCATCTGCCGGCACCACCGCTTCACTATCACGATTATCTTGAGCTTGGTTAGCTTGATCTTGGTTATCCTGATCTTGGTGATCTTGGCCCGCAAACACGTGCGGATGACGCCGCTCTAATTTGTCGCTGATGGCGGCGCAGATATCGTGAAAATCAAACAAACCTTGCTCGCTGGCCATCTGGGCATAGAACACCACTTGATACAGCAAATCGCCTAGCTCGCTTTTCAGCTCGGTGTAATCTTCGCGCGCGATAGCGTCGATCACTTCGTAGGTCTCTTCCAGGGTATAAGGCGCGATGCTGGCGAAGGTCTGCTGCTTGTCCCACGGACAACCAGCTTGCGGATCGCGCAGACGCTGCATGATGGAAAGTAAACGGGATAAGGAGTCCGAAGAAGACATGCGATGTTCTACCTGTAGTTAAAAACGCTGTAGTGAAAAAGCTCACTGATGAAAAAAACGAAATTGATGGATAAACCGATAGATAAAAAAACGGGCGCTAAACAGCGCCCGTAGTCATGAGTGTCATGTTGCGTCATGCCGCGCATTGAATTAGCGTACTGACCAACACCGGTGCACCGAAGCAGACTCAGCCACGCAAGCGACGGGCTTCAATCACATCCGACAGCTGCCCGATACGAGTCAAAATCCGGCCCAACGCCTGCAGGTTATACAGCTCAACTTCCATATCGATGGTCGCCAGCTGCTTTTTAGTATCGCTACGGCTGGCCACACCCAGCACATTGACCTTTTCGTTGGCCAAGATGGTGGTGATATCGCGCAGTAACCCACTACGATCATTGGCCAGCACCCGCAAACTTAAGGTATAACCGGAGGAGTAGCACTCGCCCCACACCGCTTCCACCACCCGCTCCGGCGCGTGATTGAGCAGCTCATGCAGCTGTTCACAATCCGCGCGGTGGATAGAGATTCCGCGCCCTTGGGTGATGAAACCGACAATCTCATCGCCCGGAATGGGCTGACAGCAGCGGGCGATGTAGTGCATCAGGTTACCCACCCCTTCAACCACAATCCGCCCCGGCTTGTGCTCGGTGGCTTTGTTGGCCGCCGCATGTTGCGCCTTAGCGGCAATGGTGCGCAGCGCTTCTTTATCGGCCGTTTCGGCATCGGGCTTCATCAGCCGGTTTTGCAGGAAGTTGACCAACTGGTTCAGGCGCAAATCGCCGCCACCAATCCCAGCCAGCACCTCTTCCATGGTCTTGACGTTAAAGCGCTCCAGCACCAGCTTTTCGACATCTTTCACGCCCAAGCCCATGCGCGACAATTCGCCTTCCAGCATCTCTTTACCGGCGGCGATGTTTTTATCGCGATCGAGCTTTTTAAAGTAGGCATGAATTTTCGCCCGGCCACGACTGCTGTTCACAAAGCCGAGGTTCGGGTTCAGCCAGTCACGGCTCGGGTTCGGGTTTTTCTGGGTGATGATTTCAATCTGATCGCCCATCTGCAGCTTGTAGGTGAAAGGAACAATCCGGCCACCTATCTTGGCCCCGATACAGCGGTGCCCGACATCGCTGTGAATGTGGTAGGCAAAATCAAGCGGCGTCGAGCCAGCCGGCAAGTCCACCACATCGCCTTTTGGCGTAAACACATACACCCGGTCATCGAACACTTGGCTGCGCAGCTCATCAAGCATCTCGCCCGAATCGGAGATCTCTTCTTGCCAAGCCAGTAACTTACGCAGCCAAGCAATACGCTCTTCGTAACCGGAGCGCACGTTGCCGCCGCCTTCTTTATATTTCCAGTGCGCCGCCACCCCGAGCTCCGCATCTTCGTGCATCTGACGGGTACGGATCTGAATCTCGATGGTTTTGCCTTGCGGCCCTAACACCACGGTATGAATTGACTGATAACCGTTTGGCTTCGGGTTGGCCACGTAATCGTCAAATTCACTCGGCAGATGTTTAAAGTGGGTATGCACCACCCCGAGCGCCGCGTAGCAGTCTTGCAGGCGTTCGGTGATGATCCGAATCGCCCGCACATCAAACAGCTCATCAAATTCCAGCATCTTTTTCTGCATCTTGCGCCAGATGCTGTAGATGTGTTTTGGGCGGCCATACACTTCGGCCTGTACGCCAGACTCTTTGATATAACGGCGCAGCGTATCGACAAAAGTGTCGATGTACTGCTCACGATCGATACGACGCTCGTGCAGCAATTTCGCAATACGCTTGTATTCGGCAGGATGCAAATAGCGGAAGCAATAATCTTCCAGCTCCCACTTGAGCTGACCAATCCCTAAGCGGTTGGCCAGTGGCGCGTAAATGTTGGTACACTCTTTGGCCACCAACACCCGCTGTTCTTCATCGGCGTCTTTGACTTCCCGCAGGTGCGCGATGCGCTCGGCGAGCTTGATCACCACGCAGCGGAAATCCTCTACCATCGCCAGCAGCATGCGGCGGACGTTGTCCACCTGCTCGGACGAAGTAGAGCCGTTTTGTGTTGCATTCAGCTGGCGGATAGCATCCATTTCCATCACGCCGCTGATCAGGTTCATGATCGATTTACCGCACTCTTCCTCGACGCGTTCCGGCGTCAGTACCCCATCGGAGACTAACGGGAAAATCAAGGCGGCACGCAGGCTGTCGATATCCATGCTGAGGGTGGCCAAAATCTCCACCATCTCAAGGCCTCGGGATAACAACACGCCAGCATGCTCAGGATCGGCAATCTGAGCCTCACAATAACGCCAAGTTTCGGATACACGGGTTCCGGCCTCTGGGCTTAACCCAAGGCTGTTAATCCATTTTTCGAGCGCAAACACCCCGTCTTTATTTAGGTGCGCACCACGAACTGCAACCATAATTCATCCCTATCGCTTGGCTTTCATCGTTATATTTACCGGACGGCTCCTCTTCGCGAAGCCGTCCGTGCTTTGCATACTGTTTTTAACAGAAAAAAACCGGCCTCGACTACTGATTATTGCGCAAAAGTATTCTTAACGGATGCAGGAGGGCGTTTTTTTCCCTTTCGCACAAACAGCGCCATCGACTCCAGATGCGCCGTATGCGGGAACATATCCAGCACTCCCAGTTGTACCAGCTGATAACCAGCTTCAATCAATACTTTACTGTCGCGCGCCAGTGTCGCCGGGTTACAGGACACATAGACAATCCGCTCGGGTTGTAAGTTCACTATATGTGGCATCACCGCCAACGCGCCGGCGCGTGCCGGATCCAGCAACACCTTATTGAAGCCTTCTTGCGCCCACGATTGCTGGGTCAACGGCTCATCCAAATTGCAGGCATAAAACCGCACGTTAGCCAGCGCGTTGTCGGCGGCGTTACGGCGCGCTTGCTCGACCATCGCCTCAACCCCTTCCACACCGACCACATCTGCTGCCAGTTTTGCCGCTGGCAGGGTGAAGTTACCCATGCCGCAGAACAGATCCAGCAGGCGGTCTTGCGCATCCAATTCTAACCACGCCAGCGCTTGTGCCACCATTTGCTGATTCACATTCGGATTAACCTGAATGAAATCACGCGGCGAAAAATGCAAATTCAGGCCATCAATACGGTACAGCGGCCATTGCCCGTACCAGCAAGTGAGCTGTTCACTGTCTGGTGCCGAAAACAAGTTCAGTTGGCGAACTTGCGCCAAGGCCAGCAGCGCTTGTTTGTCACTCTCCGGCAGCGCTTGCGTATGGCGCACCACCAGTAAGATGCCGTTATCCGCGGCCACCAATTCGATATGGCCAATCGCGCGTACCGCCTGCAAGTTGCTTAAGCATTCACGCAGCGCAGGCAACAGCGCCGAAAGCTCAGGCTGCAACACCGGACAGGTATGAATATCGACGATGTTATCGGAGCCGGCCTGTCGAAAACCCAGCTGCAACTGACGCGTTTTTTTATCCACCCGCACACTTAGGCGAGCACGGCGACGATAGCCATACTGTGGCCCCTCAATCACCCCGCCATTGACGCGCAGCTCGGCAAGCCCAGTTTCGCGGCTCATCATGCGCTGCAGCGCTTGCTGCTTACTGGCCACCTGCAACGCATAATCGACATGCTGCATCTGGCAGCCGCCACACTGGCGGTAATGCGGACACGGCGGAGTCTGGCGCTGGGCGCTCGGTTGCAAGATTTTCTGACAATGCGCCTTGGCGTACTGCCGTTTATCTTCATAAATCCGGGCGATCACGCGCTCCCCCGGCAGTGCACCACTGACAAACAGGGTCTTCCCCTGCCAACGGGCCACTCCCTGCCCCTGATAATCCAGTGAGAGGATCTCGGTTTCTGCGCTTTGGGTCGCAGAAGGACGTTTTTTTGCCGGAGTATAAAATTGCGCCATGAATGTCTAGCCGGAATCAGGTAAATTATGCGGTTAAATAGTATTTTCCCACAGATAGCGACCGATGACCAATTACGGCCTGCGTGCTCGGGTAATTACAATGACACTGGCGCCAACCCTGATCATCGGGTTGCTGCTCAGTGCCTTCTTTGTGGTGAACCGCTACCGCGATCTTGAACAGCAATTGATTGATGAAGGCACCGCCATCATCGAACCTTTATCCGTGTCCACGGAATATGCGATGACCTTTCGCAACCGAGAGTCAGTCAAACAACTGATCAATCTGTTGCATCGCCGTCACTCGAATATTGTCCGCTCGATTGCGGTGTTCGATGCGGATAACCGCCTGTTCGTCACCTCGAACTTCCATCGCAACTTTTCGGTTTTGCAGCTGGAGGATGCCAGCCATATTCCGCTGCAAGTGATGTTAAGTCGCCAAGATCAGATGCTGATTATCCGCACGCCGATTTTCGCCGATGCAACGCTATCTGATGCCGCGACCAACGATCCGGACAAAACCCGGCCACTTGGTTACATTGCAGTCGAGCTTGATGTCCGGCCGATGGAGCTGCAGCAATACCAAGAAATTGGTGCGGCCTTGGGCATGTTGGTGTTCTGCTTGATTATCGCCGGCGTGTTCGCCTATCGCCTGATGCGTGTAGTCACCGTGCCAATTACCCACATGGTGCATACGGTGGATCAAATTCGCCGTGGCCAGCTCGATAGCCGCGTGGAAGGCAAGATGCTGGGCGAGTTGGATATGCTGAAAAATGGGATTAACTCGATGGCCGTCTCCTTGACGGCCTATCACGAGGAGATGCAGCAGAGTATCGATCAGGCCACTTCGGATTTGCGCGAAACCCTTGAGCAGATGGAGATCCAGAATGTGGAGCTGGATCTGGCCAAAAAACGGGCGCAGGAAGCGGCGCGGATTAAATCTGAATTCTTGGCCAACATGTCGCACGAACTGCGCACCCCACTCAATGGCGTGATTGGCTTTACCCGCCAGATGCTCAAAACTCGGCTCAGTCCAAGCCAAACCGATTACCTGCAAACCATCGAGCGTTCGGCAAATAACCTGCTGACGATCATCAATGACATCCTCGATTTCTCCAAACTGGAAGCCGGTAAGCTGGTGCTGGAGCAAATTCCGTTTGGGGTGCGCGACACCATCGATGAAGTGATGCTGTTACTGGCCCCGAATGCCCATGAAAAAGGCATTGAGCTCACCCTAACCTTAAGCCAAGAAGTACCGGAATATGTGGTTGGTGACCCGCTGCGCATCCAGCAAATTCTGACCAACCTGATTGGTAACGCCATCAAGTTTACCGAGCACGGCAATATTGATGTGCAAATCGAGCAGCGCAGCCGCACGCCGGGAAGCGTCGAGCTCTTATTGCAGGTGAAAGATACCGGTATCGGGATCTCCGAGCGCCAGCAAGCGCAGCTGTTCCAAGCCTTCCGCCAAGCCGATGCCAGCATCTCACGCCGCTATGGCGGGACCGGTTTAGGCTTGGTGATCACGCAAAAGCTGGTCAAAGAGATGGGCGGTGAAATTGGCTTCCAAAGCCGTCTGCACAAAGGTTCGAGCTTCTGGTTTACCGTGCCGCTGGCGCTGACCGAAAGCGCCCACCATGACGCGCCGAAACTGCAATCGTTGCAAGGCCAGCACATTTTACTGATTGAGCCGAACGAGAATGCGGCCCAAGCGGTGATGAGCATGTTCGAGCACCAGCCGGTGCACATTGAGCATGCCGACTCGTTAGCCAGCGCTCCGCCAGAGAAAGTGGAGATCGTGCTATTGTGCTTTGCCGCCACGCTGACCCACGACACCGCCAGCATGGTGCAACAAATTCGCGTCGCGCGGCGCTATGCTGGACGCGTTGTCATCGGCTTGCCGAGCAAAGATCTGAACATTGCCGATGAGCTGGTTCAAGCCGGAGCGGAAGCTTGCCTGACCAAACCGCTGGCGCGTACCCGTCTGTTCCATACGCTGCAAGATGGTTGTTTGGTCGCCCTGCCCGATCAGGTGCTAACGCCGAAACTGCCGCTGCGCGTGATGGCAGTCGATGATAATCCGGCTAACCTCAAGCTGATCGGTACCTTGCTCGGCGAGATGGTCGAGCAAACCGTATTGTGCAGCAGTGGCCAAGAAGCTCTGCAACAAGCCGGTCAACATGCCTTCGACATTATCCTGATGGATATTCAGATGCCAGAGATGGATGGTATTCGCACTAGCGAGTTGATCCGCCAGCTGCCAAACAATGCCGACACTCCAATTGTGGCGGTCACCGCCCATGCCATGAGCGGTGAGCGTGAGCGCCTGCTCGCCGCGGGCATGGATGACTACCTGACTAAACCAATAGATGAAAGTATGCTGCAACGCATCATGGCCCTGCATACCGGCCAAGGACTGCGTCAGGCCACGCTCACCAGCTCACAACCACTGACCGAACCAAACCTGAGCACGCCGCTCGCGCTGCCGGAGCCTAGTACGGTGACACCAACATCGCTTGTCGCCCCTGCAGCACCCGTCACCCTAGGAGTGCCAAGCAGCGCGGAAGATGTCTCACTAAGCTGGCCACTGGCGCTACAGCAAGCCGGCGGCAAAGATGATTTGGCCCGTGAGCTGCTGCAAATGCTGCTCGATTTTCTCACTGAGATCGAACAACAAGTAAATGCGGTGCTCAATGACCAGCCGGTAGTGGATATCACCGCCAGCATCCACACCCTGCACGGCAGTTGCAGCTACAGTGGCGTTCCTCGTTTGAAAAAGCTGTGTCGCGAGTTAGAGCAACAGCTACGCCACGGCGTGGCCCCCGCAGAGCTAGAGCCAGAATGGCTGGAGTTACTCGATGAAATTGCCAATGTGCGTCATGAGGCGGCCGAAGTTTTATCCTGACGCCAGCGCAAGCATCAGCGTATATCGCTCGTAGGATGAGGCATTCGCGTTTAGTCGATGCATCCGCCGATATAAAAAAGCCCACCGCTTTCGCTTGTGGGCTTTTTTGTGGCTCGCCGTTGTGATGAGCCAGTTTATACCATCAGTGATACCCAGTACTGGCATCACACGCCGGTCAGCACTCTAACAGCACCGTTGCGACCGCATAGTGCCGTTCATCGGCAATGGTGACATGCAGATGGGTAATGCCATAGCGCGCAGCCATCTCGGCTGCTACGCCGTGCAAATGCAAACAGGGTTTACCAAGCGCATCATTGCACACTTCAAACTGATTAAACGCCAACCCACTGCGAATACCGGTTCCTAGCGCCTTCGCCGCCGCTTCTTTGACCGCAAAACGCTTAGCCAAAAATCGCACCGGCTGCGCACTGGCCTGATATTGCGCCAACTCATTAGCCGTTAAAATGCGCTGCGCCAACCGATCGCCAGAGCGCTCATGCACCTTAGCAATCCGCTCGATTTCAACGATGTCAGTCCCTAGGCCGAAAATCGCCATTATGCACGGGCGTTTTGCATGATTTGCTTCATGTCGGCCACGGCATTTTTCAGGCCATCAATTACCGCGCGACCAATAATGGCATGCCCGATATTCAGCTCATGCATTTCTGGCAGCGCCGCAATAGCCGCCACGTTGTGATAGGTCAGGCCATGTCCGGCGTTCACCTTCAGGCCACGACCGGCGGCATATTCAGCGGCGGCAGCAATCTTGGCCAGCTCCATCGCTTGCGCATCTTCGGTTTCGGCATCAGCGTACGCGCCGGTATGCAGCTCGATAAACGGCGCACCCACCGCCACGGCAGCATCAATTTGCTGCATGTCAGGATCGATGAACAGAGAAACTTTAATGTCTGCGGCTTGCAAACGCGCCACGGCAGCAGTCATTTTTTCCAACTGACCAGCCACATCCAGACCGCCTTCGGTAGTCACTTCTTCGCGCTTTTCCGGCACCAAGCAGCAGTAATGCGGACGAATCTCACAGGCGATGTCCAGCATCTCCTCGGTCACGGCCATCTCCAGATTCATACGGGTCTGCAGCGTCTGGCGCAAAATCCGCACATCACGATCGGTAATGTGACGACGATCTTCGCGCAGGTGTACCGTGATCCCATCGGCACCGGCTTGCTCGGCAATAAACGCCGCATTCACCGGATCTGGATAAATCGTTCCGCGGGCATTACGAATAGTGGCGATATGATCGATATTCACGCCCAGCAACAGCTTAGACATTTTTCGTCTCCTTGGAAAAATGACGGAAAAGTTCCCGACTTTTTAATGGTTTGCCGCCAAGATACGGTTTTAGCGCCATCCGTGTAAAGCGTTTCGCCGCTTTGAGCTGCTCGGCGCTGTCAAACTGACGTGCCGCCAACGCTTGCAACTGATCGCCGGTAAATGACAAGGGATCGACAATCATGGAGGCGATAAAACCTTTTTCGCTACGATAGCGATAAGTCATGTTCGGCTCGACCGCGAGCCCGCTACCGGCACAATGCAGAAAATCCACCCCATAGCCGAGCGCTGGCAGTAACGCCAGTTCAAAACGGCGCAATGCCGGCTCTGGATTTTTTGGGTATTGGGCCAGCTCGCGCAGGCAGGTGAGATAATCGGTGAAGACCCCGCTATACGGAGTTTGTGGCTCCAGCACGCGGGTAACCAGCTCATTGACATACAACGCGCTGTACAGTGCGATGCCACTGAAAGGCAGCGCTAAAGCAGCCGGCTCGGCGCTGCGTAAGGTTTTCACCTCACCACGACCGCTCCAGCGTAATAACAATGGCGTAAAGGGCTGCAAGCAGCCCTTTAACTGAGAACGACGACTTCTGGCACCTTTGGCCAGCATCCGCACCCGCCCCTCTTCTTCAGTGAAAATATCCAGCAGTAAACTGGTTTCACTGTAAGGACGTCCGTGCAACACAAAACCGCGCTGCCAGCCTTCCATCGCAAGCCTCGTCAGTGAGGCTTAGAGATCGTCGGTGTAGCCCAGACTGCGCAAGGCACGCTCGTCATCGGCCCAACCGGATTTCACTTTCACCCACAGTTCAAGGTGAACTTTGGTGTCGAACATCTCTTCCATGTCGCGACGCGCTTCGGTACCGATGACTTTGATTTTGCTGCCTTTGGCACCAATCACCATCTTCTTCTGACCATCACGCTCCACCAAGATAGCGGCATTGATGTCATAGCCGCCCATCTCGTTTACCACAAAGCGCTCAATCTCAACCGTTACCGAATACGGCAGCTCTTCACCCATAAAACGCATCAGCTTTTCACGGATGATTTCAGAGGCCATAAAGCGCTGCGAGCGGTCGGTTACGTAATCTTCTGGGAAGTGGTGAGTACCTTCCGGCAGATGGTCATGCACGATACGCGCAATTTCATCAACCCCAGTGCCATTTTCCGCAGAAATTGGCACCACTTGCAGGAAATTCATCTTCTCGGACAACATTTGGATATGCGGCAGCAAAATCTCTTTTTGCTTGATGCAATCCACTTTGTTGATCGCCAAGATCACCGGGCAACGCGCTTGTTTTAGCTTGCCCAGCACCATTTCGTCATCGTCGTTCCAGTTGGTGCCTTCGACCACGAAAATGACCAGCTCCACATCACCAATCGAGCTGCTGGCCGCCTTGTTCATCAGGCGGTTAATCGCACGCTTTTCTTCGATGTGCAGACCCGGGGTATCCACATAAATTGCCTGATAAGCGCCTTGCGTATCGATACCGACAATCCGGTGCCGCGTGGTTTGCGCTTTACGCGACGTGATGGAGATCTTCTGTCCCAGTAACTGGTTCAGCAGTGTCGATTTACCCACATTTGGGCGACCGACAATCGCCACAAATCCGCAATGCGTTTTTTCAGTTTCGGTCATACCTGCTCCAACTGCTTCAGTGCCAGATCGGCCGCGGCCTGCTCGGCTTTACGTCGGCTTGATCCCACGCCCACCACTGGTTGCGCCATTCCTTCGACTGAACAATGGATGGTAAATTCCTGATCGTGCGCTTCACCACGCACCTGTATTACCTGATAGACCGGCAACGGTAAACGACGCCCTTGCAGATACTCCTGCAAACGGGTCTTTGGATCTTTTTGGCGATCGCCCGGACGAATTTCTTCCAAGCGCGCCTGATACCAGCGCAAAATCAGCTCACGTACCGCTTCCAGACCGGTATCCAGATACACGGCGCCAATAATGGCCTCCACGGTATCGGACAGAATTGATTCTCGACGGAAACCGCCGCTTTTCAGTTCACCCGGGCCCAGACGCAAGTATTCGCCCAGCTCAAACTCACGCGCCAGCTCAGCCAGCGTATTGCCACGCACCAATGAGGCACGCATACGACTCATATCACCTTCGTCCACTTTCGGGAATTGGTGATACAAGGCATCGGCAATCACAAAGCTCAAAATGGAATCGCCCAGAAACTCTAGGCGCTCGTTATGTTTACCGCTGGCACTACGATGGGTCAGTGCCAGTTGCAGGAAATCAATATTTGTAAAGGTATAGCCCAGCTTACGCTGCAGCGTATTTAATGATGCATTCATCAACTACATAACCGATTAATGAATCGCCCCAATCCGGTTCAGGCGCACACCGGTCGGCCACTGGCCCGGTTCTTTATCAAAACTCATCCAGATAGCGACCGCTTTACCTACCAGATTAGCGCTCGGGACAAAGCCCCAGAAACGACTGTCCTGACTGTTGTCACGGTTATCCCCCATGACAAAGTATGACCCCTGTGGCACGACCCACTCACCCACCGGCTCACCCGGCTGTGTGTAGTAATAGGCGGTAGCCTCTGGAGCATACGGATTGATCAGGATATTGTGCGCCACCGGCCCCAACTGCTCAGTTGCTTGAATCAACTGCTCATTACGTTGGAAGAACTGACTCGGATGCACATTGCTGTACTCGAGTTTGGTCAGCGGCTGACACTCTTTTCCTGATGGACAGGCTGGCTTGATATACAGCTGTTTATCTTTATAAACCACTGTATCGCCCGGTAATCCGACTACGCGTTTGATGTAATCTAAGCTCGGATCTTCTGGGTATTTAAATACCGCAATGTCACCGCGCTTAGGTTCACCCGTTTTAATCAGCGTTTTCTGGAAAATCGGGTCTTTAATACCGTAGGCGAACTTCTCCACTAGGATGAAGTCGCCTACCAGTAAGGTTGGCATCATAGAGCCGGACGGAATTTGGAACGGCTCATAGATGAAAGAGCGCACCACCAACACCACCGCAATCACCGGAAAGACGGAAACGCACGTTTCGACCCAGCCCGGTTGTGGAGCCACACTGTTGAGTGTGGCCTCATCAATATTGCCGCCGGCCTTCGCGCGAACGTCCTCGACTTTGGCTTTACGCTTGGGGGCCCAAACAAATTTGTCCAGACACCACACGATCCCGGTAAATACAGTCACCAGCACCAGAATCAGCGCGAAGGTGTTAGCCATGCCCACTCCTTAATTAATCTTTACCAACATGCAGAATCGCCAAGAAGGCTTCTTGCGGCAGCTCGACGTTACCGATCTGCTTCATGCGCTTTTTACCTTCTTTCTGCTTCTGCAACAGTTTCTTCTTACGGCTCACGTCACCACCGTAACATTTGGCCAGTACGTTTTTACGCAACTGCTTCACGGTAGAACGGGCAATAATTTGGTTACCGATCGCCGCTTGAATCGCAATATCAAACTGCTGACGCGGGATCAGTTCTTTCATCTTCTCAACCACTTCACGGCCACGGCTCTGTGCGTTGGCGCGGTGGGTAATGATAGCCAGGGCATCGACGCGATCGCCGTTCACCATGATATCAACACGCACCATGTCAGCCGCTTGGAAACGCTTGAAGCCGTAATCCAATGACGCATAGCCGCGCGAGGTTGATTTCAGACGGTCGAAGAAGTCGAGCACCACTTCACCCATCGGAATTTCGTAGGTCAGCGCCACTTGGTTGCCGTGATACACCATGTTGGTCTGCACACCACGTTTTTCAATACACAACGTGATCACGTTACCCAGATATGGCTGTGGCAACAGCATGTGACACTCAGCGATTGGCTCGCGGATCTCGGCAATGTTGTTCAGTGGTGGCAATTTAGCCGGGCTGTCTACATAGACAATTTCGCCGCTGGTCATCGCCACTTCATACACTACGGTTGGCGCGGTGGTGATCAAGTCCAGATCGTATTCACGCTCCAGACGCTCTTGGATGATCTCCATGTGCAGCAGACCCAAGAAACCACAGCGGAAGCCAAAGCCCAGCGCCGTTGAGTTTTCTGGTTCGTAGAACAAGGACGCATCGTTCAGGCTAAGTTTACCCAGCGCATCACGGAAAGCTTCATAGTCATCCGAGCTAATCGGGAACAGACCGGCATACACCTGCGGTTTTACTTTCTTAAAGCCTGGCAGAGCTTTTTCCGCCGGGTTACGTGCCAGCGTTAGGGTATCACCTACTGGCGCGCCCAGAATGTCTTTAATACCGCACACAACCCAACCTACTTCGCCACAGTTCAGCTCAGTACGGTCGATTTGTTTCGGAGTGAAGATCCCCAGACGGTCAACGCCCCATGTCTGGCCGGTGCTCATCACCTTGATCTTGTCGTTTTTGCGCAGGCAACCGTTCTTGATACGAACCAGAGACACCACACCCAGATAGTTATCGAACCAAGAGTCGATAATCAGGGCTTGCAGTGGCGCTTCCGGATCGCCTTCTGGCGCAGGAATGCTTTGTACCAGACGCTCCAACACATCCGGCACGCCAACCCCGGTTTTCGCCGAGCAGCGCACCGCATCGGTGGCATCGATGCCCACGATGTCTTCGATTTCTTCCGCTACCCGCTCCGGCTCAGCCGCTGGAAGGTCAATCTTGTTCAGAACCGGTACCACTTCCAGATTCATATCCAAAGCGGTATAGCAGTTCGCCAGTGTCTGGGCTTCTACGCCTTGACCGGCATCCACCACCAGCAGCGCACCTTCACAGGCGGCCAGTGAACGGGATACTTCATAGGAGAAGTCAACGTGGCCCGGCGTGTCGATGAAGTTCAGCTGATATACCTGACCATCACGGGCGGTATAATCCAGCGTCACACTCTGTGCTTTAATGGTAATACCGCGCTCACGCTCCAAATCCATGGAGTCCAGAACTTGGGCTGCCATTTCACGATCAGACAAGCCGCCGCAGATTTGAATGATACGGTCAGACAGCGTCGACTTACCGTGGTCAATGTGGGCTATGATGGAAAAGTTACGAATATGCTTCATCAGTATTTGCGCGACCTTTGCTAGGAATCAGAGCAGAATCAGGATTAATAATTTAAGTGGATGGATTCTACCTGAATCACCGGTCAGTCGCTATCCTTGCGCACATTCACTTGCAGATTCACTGCGTCGGCAGAATTACAGCTCAGCGGCACCCCTAAATTTCGCAGGATCACCGGTTGATATGTGGCCTGACGGCTCAGATGACGGGCTAAATAACGTGACACGCCAATCCCGACAGCCGTTCCGGCCATCGCGACAGCAATAATAGGCAGCTCATTGGCAGTAAAGAGTGATGCCAGCACCGCACTGAGAATCAAACCGAGGAGCGGCACACAGTACATCACGAAGGCAGAAGAGAGCAGGCTGCGCTCGGAAATCCCGATTTCAACCTGCTGCCCGACCTGCAGCGGCTCGCGGCAGGTCAGTTGCAGAGTATGTTGATGCGGATTATCGCCCGTGAGTTTTTCCAGTGCACTCATGCCGCACTGGCTGGCGCTAGCGCAGCCACTACATCCGGACTTTTGCTGGCAACTGACAGTCGCCACCCCGTTTTCATACGCCACTACCGTGGCTAATTCGCGGATCATAACGGATGGCTCATCAGGTGATTACACATAAACCCGTTGCTCGGTACTTTCAGCACAACTACTCTCGGCACAATCACACATAGCACAGTCACACTCTGCAAAATCACGTTCGACACAATTAAGTCAATTATGACGCAAAGCGCCCACTATTGCGCGGCTGGTGCAGAGCTACCGGCGAACTTCACGCCGTGGGCAATACGCTTCGCGGTTGCCGGCGGCAATTCACCAACAACGGTCACCTCGTACTGGCCTTGCTGCTCAGTCTGTACCGTTCGGCGGCCTTGACGCACCAGCTGTTCGCGAATATTGCGCCCTTCGGCAGGCGAAACATACACGGTAAAGCTAAACAGCCCATCGGAGTACAATTTAGACTCCACCGGAACATCGACATTTGGCAGACGATGACGGCTACGCGAGATCTCCGCAAAGCCCCCTGGCAACCATGACGGCGACCAGCTCATATCCAGCTTGGTTTGCGGCTCGAAGGTGATCACTGGCGGCAATGCCACTTCATTGAGTTTGGCCATGGCTTTCGACAACTCAGGCGCAATCAGGTAGGAAATCACCCGATACTGCTCCAGCGTTTCACCATCGCGATCCAACAAATCAGCCCGCAGCAGTAATTTACTCTCTTCGTCTAACCACACCACATAGCTGTAGCGAAAATCATCGCGCGGCACAATGCGTACCACTTGTGCAGGGCGATCGACCACCCGCGCCCGCCCGACCGGCACAAAATCATAGTACTGGCTGAGCAGTTGGAAATCGGCATGTAGCACTGATGGCATGGAATCAACGATATGCGAGCTGCGGATCGTAAACGGCTCCACGCCCGGCTCGAAATAGCTTATCTCACCACCGCGTTGCAACACTTCACGTCGCGGGCCATCGAGCTGCAACATCTGGCTCAAATCCAGATTGTTCACGCGCGCATGGCGATAACGCATAGCGTCGATACTGCTTTTGTTCACGCGAATAAACGACATCTCATAGCTGAGATCCTGCGCCGCTTGCGTCATGCGCTCCAGCATTTGCTGCGCCGAAGGTGACGCCGCCGTGGTACTCGCACTGGCAGAAGAGGTAGCGGGAGTCGTTGCCGTTTCAGCCACTGGTGCTGGCACAGATGAGGATTCGGCAGGAGACGGAAGTGGTTTAGACACCACAGAGGACGGATCGGCCGTCCCCTGTGAGGAGAATGCGGAGGTGCTGTAACAACCCAGCACCGCAAGCAAAAAAACAACCCATTGCTTCATTATCGCTGCGCATTCCCGACTTGCTGTGCCATGTCGCCCTGACGCTGCTCGATATTTTCGGCATTCAGACGACGTTGTAACTCATAATCTTGCAGCATGGCGCTGATGCGCTTGCGCTGCTCTTGCAGTTGCTGATCGCTTGGCATACCGGAGGTCGGTACGCTGTAGCTCACCGGCGATGCTTGTCCGCCAATCGGTAAGGTATTGAAGACTGGCATGTCTTGCGCCGCACCGTCTGGCTGATTGTAATACTGTACGCCCACGATCACGCCCAGCGATACGCACGCCGCCAGCCCTAACTGGCTGACATTGCTCAGTACCGGACGGATCTTGTTCCAGAAGGACAGCTTGTGCCAGGTTTCCGGCGTCGGCTGCTGCTCTGGTACCGCATTAGGCACCAACAGGGTTGGCTCATTTTCCAACTCGGCGGCAACCCGGGCAGTAATATCAAAATGCAGTACCTCTGGTACGTCACCGCGCAGAGTATCACGGATTAAATGATAGTCGCGCCACGACTGCTGCAGTTCACGGTCAGCGTACAGTTCACTTAACAGTGCGCTATCTACCGTTTCGCCGTCCATCATGGCGGAAAGTTGCTCTTTCTGCATGCCTATTACCTATTATTGCTTATCCTACCCGAGGTTACATTCCAGTACTGTCTGCGCCATTCAAACCACTCACACACTTCACATAACAGGAGCACACAGAGAAAAACCGGATACGCACCAACCTCTTTTCATTTTGATATTGCTGCTATTAGCGCTGAATTAACGGCTGGATCTTACTGTCGATAAATTCACGCGCACGGAAGATCCGCGAACGAACCGTTCCCACCGGGCAATCCATGATACTGGCAATCTCTTCATAGCTTAGGCCATCTAGCTCACGTAAGGTAATTGCCATTTTCAGGTCTTCCGGTAAGGCTTCAATAGCACCAAATACCACCCTCTTCAGTTCATCTGACAACATCAGATTCTCTGGGTTCGATATTTCTTTTAACGCACTACCCGTTTCGTAACTTTCTGCGTCTTCAGCATCGACATCACTGCTTGGTGGACGCCGCCCCTGAGCGACCAAGTAGTTTTTGGCCGTATTGACCGCCACACGGTACAACCACGTATAAAAAGCACTCTCGCCACGGAACGACCCCAAAGCACGGTATGCTTTGATGAAGGATTCCTGCACAACATCAGGCACATCGCCCTGTGGGACATAACGGGAAACCAATCCAGCCACCTTATGCTGATAGCGGGCAACCAGAAGATTAAAAGCGCGTTTATCCCCCTGCTGAACACGTTCGACCAACACTTGGTCTGTCAACTGCTCGCTCATCCGAGGTGTCTTCTCCAAAACATTCTTTGTACAGCATCTCGTATTACTCCGCCGCCCACGGGGTGACACAGCGTAATATTGAGCCAGCTGATTTATTTGATTTAATTATCCCGCAGAAGTTCAACGTTGTACTAAATTCTGTGAGCTGAACTTCGCTGATGCTGTAAAAACGGTAACAAATATGGGGTGAGCTGATCTACCATACGCTCACTTATTAGTCATCTATCAGTATCTATCATACGTTATGGAACAATCCCTTGAACATCTTTGTGATGTGCTCGTGATCGGAAGCGGCGCTGCCGGTCTCTCTTTTGCCCTTCGGGTCGCGGCACACAGCAAGGTGATCGTACTGAGCAAAGGACCGCTTGCTGAAGGTGCCACATATTACGCCCAAGGCGGCATCGCTGCGGTGTTCGATGAAACTGACAGCATTGAATCACACGTTCAGGATACACTGATTGCCGGTGCTGGGCTGTGCGATAAAGCAGCAGTTGAATTCATTGCACAAAATGCACGTGATTGTGTGCAATGGCTCATTGATTATGGCGTACCGTTTGATGTGGAAGAGCACGATGGCGCGCAAAAATTCCACTTAACCCGCGAAGGCGGCCACAGCCACCGCCGTATTTTGCACGCCGCCGATGCCACCGGCAAAGCGGTGCAAACAACCTTGGTCGATAAAACCCGTCTACACCCTAACATCCAGCTGTACGAACGCTACAACGCTGTTGATCTGATCACAACCGCTAAACTGGAATTGACCGATAGCACGCAGCAACCCAATCGGGTGCTGGGCGCCTATGTTTGGAACCGTGAGCTGGAGCGAGTCGAAACCATCCGTGCGAAAGCGGTGATCTTGGCCACTGGCGGTGCGTCCAAGGTATATCAGTACACCACCAATCCAGATATTTCCTCCGGTGATGGCATCGCTATGGCGTGGCGTGCAGGCTGCCGCGTGGCCAACATGGAATTTAACCAGTTCCATCCGACTTGTTTGTACCATCCACAGGCACGTAATTTTTTGCTGACCGAAGCTCTGCGCGGAGAAGGCGCCTATCTGCGCCGCCCTGATGGTAGCCGTTTCATGCCAGACTTCGACTCGCGTGCTGAACTGGCTCCGCGGGATATCGTGGCGCGTGCCATTGACCATGAGATGAAGCGTCTCGGGGCTGATTGCATGTACCTCGATATCAGCCATAAACCGGCAGAATTTGTGCAGGCGCATTTCCCAACCATTTATGAAAAATTGCTCACGCTAGGTTTGGATCTGACCGCCGAGCCCATCCCGATTGTACCGGCAGCACACTACACCTGTGGTGGGGTGATGGTCGACCAACACGGACGTACCGATGTCGATGGGCTATATGCCATTGGTGAGGTCAGTTATACCGGCTTGCATGGTGCCAACCGGATGGCGTCCAACTCGCTGCTAGAATGCGTGGTCTATGCCTGGTCAGCGGCGGAAGATTTGCTGCAATGGCTACCGTATGCCGATGTGGTCGATACCCTGCCAGCATGGGATGAAAGTCAGGTTGAGTGTTCGGATGAAAAAGTGGTGATCCAGCACAACTGGCATGAGCTGCGCCTTTTTATGTGGGACTACGTCGGGATCGTGCGTACCACCAAACGGTTAGAGCGCGCACTGCGCCGCATCAACATGCTCAAGCAAGAGATTCAAGAGTATTACGCGCATTTTCGTGTCTCGAATAACCTGCTAGAGCTGCGCAATCTGGTGCAAGTGGCCGAGTTGATTGTGCTGTGCGCCCTGCAGCGTAAAGAAAGCCGCGGTCTGCACTACACGCTCGATTATCCACAAACGCTGGATGAATCGCGGCCGAGTGTGTTGACCCCGTCAACCAGTCAGCCAACTGAGGCGCTTTCCGACGCAAATCTTTTCCAGTAAGCCGCCTCTCACCCTGTATTGGCGCGATGTCGGTCGCGCCACTATCTGGCGATCAATATCGTGCAATATCGCACGAATATATGTCGCTAACTATCACTGACTGAAAGCAACGCAACAACCAAGATTGCGTAGTTATCTCAGGGGAACATCGGTGAGTGAGTCAAGGATGTAGCAGACAGAGCCGGATTTAGCGATACTCCGCCAATAACTGTTCGGTCTGTACTAACTTACCACATAAGCGTCGCCACTCGGCGTTCGACAGCATATCAGGCAATAACCAAATCGGCTCGCGGCTAAAACGCACAAACTGCGGCCAACGTGCCGAGCTTCCCTTTGAAGTATCGGCTGAGTTATCCGCTGCTGTATCGATATCCGTTGAGGCATCGATATGCTCACGACGCACCCAAATCACGACGCCCGCTCGCCCTAAAAACAAGGCGGAACGATACGACCAACGCTGACCTTGCCAGCTGATGCCAAGCCCCTCATCCCACGCCAAGATGCCGTGTTGTGCTCTCAAGCGCCGATAGCGATGCCGAAACTCAAGGCTAAGGGCCACTAACAACGCGCCGCCCAATAGCCACCACAGCGGACTGAGCGACTCGCTGAACAATGTCTCAGAGACTAAGTAATAGCACGCCAACAGCGCCAATACACCATAACCGGCGCTCAGAAGTTGTACGCTGCGGCGTGAGGGCCGCACATTAAACGGCAGTAAATCCACGCGCTTTATTCCGCGCTTTAATCAACGCGACCATGGCTTCCAGCGCCGGATCTTCTGGACGGGTATTGTTCATAAACCAGCGGAACAAATCCGGATCGTCACGCTCCAGCAAACGGATAAAGGTCGCTTTATCTTCATCGCTCAAGCCTTCGTATTCATGCTCAAAAAACGGCATGATCACCACATCCAGCTCCAGCATACCGCGGCGGCACGCCCAGCGAACCCGGGCACTATTATTCACATCAATCACAACTTAAACTCCGTCCCGTCATTAAAAAGGGCTGCCCCTTTTTGCACAGCTTTCGATCCTAGCACTGATCTTGAAAATTACCGCCGCGCAGCGCCCAAAATTTGTGACTAAGTTCAGTGTTTTGAGCTGTTTTCAGCGACAGAATTTCACCCTGCCCCGTAGTCAGCTCAGCAGCAGGACGCTATATTGAGAGCCATAAGCACACCTTTTCTGCATGTAACCCGGCCCTCAACTATCGGGCCGCACTCAGATTATCAGATGATACGGACACCACTATGACAGCCTCTGTTACTGCTCCTTTTGCCGCCGCCCCGTTGCTACCGGCCGCTCAATTGCCATTGACGTTGATGTCTTTGGAGCATTTGGCGTTATTGACCATCACCGGACCGGATGCGGCCAAATACCTGCAAGGTCAAGTCACCTGTGACGTACAAGCACTGGCACCCGAACATTACACGCTGGGCGCACATTGTGATGCCAAAGGAAAAATGTGGAGTGTTTTCAAATTGTTCGCGCTGGATGGCGGCTTTGGCTGGTTGCAAGCAGCCGACTTAAATGAACGCCAACTGCCAGAGCTGAAAAAATATGCCGTGTTTTCCAAACTGACGATCAGTGAAGATAATAACTACACCTTGCTGGGATTAGCGGGCGCTGATGCACGGCAAGCCTTAGCGGCGCTGTTTAGCCGTTTACCGGATGCTGATGCGCCGTGTGTTAGCAGCGACCACTGCACGTTACTGTGGCAAGCGCAGCCTCAAGAGCGTTTTACGTTGTTGGTGCCACACACTGAGTTAAGCCGAGTGTTAGATGGCTTACAGCAAGCCGCGCCGGGCTACAACAACCACCAGCAGTGGTTAGCGCTGGATATTGAAGCTGGGGTACCGCAATTATCCGCTGCTACCTGCAATGCGTTTATCCCGCAAGCACTGAATCTGCAGGCGCTGGATGCGGTCAGCTTCAGCAAGGGCTGTTACGCCGGTCAAGAGATGGTGGCGCGCGCCAAATACCGCGGCGCCAACAAGCGCGCGCTGTATACTTTAGCCGGTCATGGCCATACCGCGCCGCAAGCCGGTGATAGCTTAGAGCTACAACTGGACGAGAACTGGCGTCGAACCGGTACGGTGCTGGCCGCAGCACTGTTGCAAGACGGTCAACTGCGGGTACAAGCGGTGCTGAATAACGAGCTAGATAGCAATGCACACCTGCGCGTTGTCGGTGACAGCGACAGCAGCCTGCATCCGGTCGCGCTGCCTTATAGCCTCGAATAAATAGCGTCAACTAATCTCGCCCGCGCCACGGCATACAAAACAGCGCGCGATAGGCTTAGGTTAGCGATAAAAAACCCCGCAATGCGGGGTTTTTACTGTGGCAGCCACTAAGGCTTCTATCTTTAAGACATCTATCTTTAAAACGTCTACCGTCGAGCCTTCATCGATTGGTGCTCGCGATTAGCTCACTTTTTTCCATGCACCAGACTGGCTGCTTCCCGGCACTTCACCTTGTGTCCACCACTGTGCCTGCCAAGTCGCGCCGTTATAGGTTACTTTGGCGCCGCCCGAGTAAGCGGTAGTCGCATTCCAGCTCGCCACCGTCGCACTGCCACCGCTGCCATTACCGGAAGAAGAGCTCACCGCCTCCCATGGACCGCCTTGGTCTGGCTGATTGCCTTGCGTCCACCACTTGGCTTTATACTGCACGCCGTTAAACAACACGGTATCGCCACCAACATAGACTTTGGCCGGATCCCAGGTAGTCTGGCCGGTATTACCGCCAGTCGATGGTACGTCTTTCACTGTCACTACCACCGATTTGGTCACGCTGAGCTTGCCATCACTGACCGTTACCGACACCGTGTAGTTACTGTCAGCGCTCACGCTTGGCGCGGTCAGCGTAATACTGGCGGCATTGGTGGCATTGGCCGTTAAACCGGCAGTATTCCAGCTGTAGGTCAACGGATCGCTTTCGGCATCTTTAGCGTCCGCGGTCACCACTAACGTTTTCCCTTCATCAACGGTTAACGTTGCCGGCAAGGTCAGGGTTGGCGCGCTATTCAGTGGTGGCGTCACCGCCGCTTTGACCGTGACAGCAATGGTTTTGCTCACCACATTGCTGCCATCGCTCACTTTCAGCACCAGATTATAGACGGCGTCTTTATCGACCTGCGGCGCAGTTAAGGCCAGTGTCGCTTTGGTGAGATCGGGCGCGCTAAAGCCGGCCGGTAATGTCCACGCATAGGTGAGCGTTTGGCCTTCCGGATCGGATGCCGATGCCTGTACGTTGATACTCTTACCACTATCTACGCTCAGTGCACTGCTGACACTCACCACCGGCGGTTGGTTGGAGGTGCTGCCACCGCCACCACTGCCGGCGACAGGGTGTGCCAGTGATTCATGCATCGCATTAAGGATATCGCCGTTATCACCGTCAATCTCCCATGAGAACAAACCGCCCAATCCATTGGCTCGTACATAATTGCCCTTGGCCAATACCGAGCGTGGGTTATCGTATGTGATCAGCTCACCGGTTGACTGATTCCAAACGTACGGGGCTTGCGCTTGCTCATCATACCCATACTGAAAACCGTTCACGCCAGTGCCATTGGTCGAGCCTAATGCGCGTTTGAGAATATCCCAATAATCCACCACACCCGCTTCGAAGGTGCCTTTAACCGCGCCAGCTCCGGTGCCAGACATCGGGTTACCAGCAATCTTCAAGCTCGCCGGCATTACCCCATTCCAACCACGGCCATACATAGCAACGCCAACGTTCAACTTGCTGGCTAACACTTTTTTCGCCAACATCAGTTTGATGGCGTTATCGGTGTTGTAATCCGGCTTGTTGGTGTAATCCTTCCCGCTGGAGTCTTTACCCGTGCCTTGGCAGCGAGCAGCTTCCAAGTGAGAGCCACAGTACAGCGCCGCCTGATGGCCTGGCTCATTATTCCATGCCCCATAGAAGTCATAGGTCATCACATTGAAGCGATCGACATACTGCGCCGCATCCGCATAATTGATGATGCCAATTTTGTCGTAACCGGAGCCAATCGCGGAAGTCAGCTCATAGCGTTTACCGGTTTCAGCGCCCACGCGATCCAGCATTTCACGCAGCTCGCGCATCAAGGTGACATAAGTGGCACCGTCTTTAGCCGGATCGCCCAGTTTCGGATTCGCCCCCTTGCCGCCCGGGTATTCCCAGTCAATATCTACCCCATCAAAGAATTTCCAAGTACGGATAAACTCCTCCACCGAATCAACGAACACTTTACGTTTCGCATCATCGCCAAAGAAGAAGAACGGATCGGAGAGCGTCCAGCCGCCGATAGAAGGCAGGATCTTCAGATTTGGATAGCGTTTTTTCAGCGCCATCAAACTGCCGAAGTTACCCTTATAGGAATCAAACTGCCCTTGCCCAGGTTGTGGCATTTGCAGCGCAGCCCACGGATCATGGATAGCAACTTTGAAATCCTCACGCCCCAAGCAGGCACGCTGCAAGGCATTGAAGCTGTTCCCGTTATCCACCTCTTTCAGGCCATCATTGATACCATTGCCGCCGCAAATCGGGGTAAAACCGTAATAAATGTGGGTCAGGTTCTGCGCGGGGATTTTCGCTACCGGATATTTGCGATCGTATACGCCCCACTCAACAAAGTAGGTACCGACCTGCGTGCCACTGGTATTGGTGTAGGTTTTGTTATTCGGATCAACGCTCATGGTCAGCGGATCTAAATGGCTACCATCGGTATCTGCCACCACGATCGCTTTGGCATCACTCAACGTACAACTCTCGCTGGCGCCACTGCCGCTACACAGCGCAACCTGCATCTGGTATTTGCCGCCTTTTTTCACATACACGGTGGCACTGTCTTTTTGCGAGGCGGCCGCGCTAACACTTTTTTCAAATACTGATTGACCATTGAGCAACACTTTCCAGCGATCGCCTGCCTCGCCAGACCAGCGATCCCACGCGACCGGCACCGGCGCGCCATCTTTATTGACCTTCACCAGCGCGTTGTACGATGTCGCTTCCTGATTGACTTGCACAATCGCAAAGTTGGTTTCACTCCAGGCCAATACCGGTTTACCGGGCGCGGCCTGCGCCTGACCAATGCCTGCTAGCATCAGCGAACAACATAGAGCAGAAAGGGGGAATCCTTTAGATTGCATTTACCCGTATCCTTGTAAGGTAGAGCAAACATAAATGACGGTAAGCGGGCTACAGCCGCGAAGGGTACAACGTAATAACCAGCAGAGCTCTCTCACCATCCCAACAGGTGTCACATTGTCTTGGCTTATTTTTAGACAATAAAAATGATTGTCTGCACTTAACAAAAAAGCAACATAGGAAGGTGTGAAAAGCGGGGCTTACAAATTTGGCATGCGCTGACAGCGAAATGCTTCTCATCTTAAGGCAAAACCGCCGGTGCACAGTGGCAATCCAGCGGTTTTAGGCTACGCAAATAACAGCGAAATCAGCAACGTTAGTCAGGTTATTTTGCAATATAAAAGTATATCGCGAGGAAGTGACACACAGCGCCGCCGAGGACAAACAAATGCCAAATGGCATGACTAAACGGCAGGCGTTTGGCCAGATAGAAGATCACGCCCAAACTGTATAGTGCGCCACCCGCCGCCAAAAGAACTAAGCCGCCGAGCGGTAACGAGATGGCCAGTTGATAAATAACTACCAGAGATAACCAGCCCATCAGCAAATAGGTGCTGACCGACAGAATCTGAAAGCGGTGCACGAAAAACAACTTAAACACGATGCCCACTGCCGCGAGCGCCCAAATCACCACCATCAAACCTGTCGCTAACGGGGTATCTAGCGCCACCAGCAAAAAGGGAGTGTAGGTACCGGCAATCAACAGATAAATGGCACAGTGATCAAAGGTTTTCAGCCAACGCCGCGCTTTGGGGATCAAAATAGCATGGTAGAGGGTCGAGGCCAGAAACAGCACTATCATACTGCTACCGTATACCGCATAACTGGCTAGCGCTCGGGTCCCCTGATGCTCTACGGCGCCCTGCATCACCAGCAATACCAACGCCACAATCCCAAAAATAACCCCTAACCCGTGAGTGATACTGTTCACCCATTCTTCGTGAACAGAATACGCCGTAGATGAACTAACCGATGACATACAGTGACTCCGACACTCAACAATACCTGACCTGATGGCCATCCATCATGCTGCATGACGCGCTCAGCACGTCTGCGATGATGACAGTATACCTTTCTCGGCGTACACGTGTAAGCTGAAAATACAAAAACTGCACGGCCTCGCCATTCAGCATGGCAGTAGCGAGAAACCCCCCGTAAGCAAACCAATAAGAAAAGTAGATAAGCAAAATGACGTGAATGAAATGCAGCAAATCCGTGACGTAGGCGCAGCCATCAGACGATGACTGCATCCACAAAGGCGCGCCGCGCAAACCTCGCTATCACAGAATTAGACGTGGTCAGTGATGGCTTCAGCGTGCTGTGCTGCCGCCAGCGCGACTTGTGCGCGTCGAAAGGCAGCAAAATCAATTCCCGGCGCGGGGTAACCTTGGTTGGTCATCACCGCTGAGATTTGGCCGCGATGGTGCACCGCATGCAAAATGACTTCACAGATTTGAATATCGGCGTCATGGCGCTGGCTTGGTGCTAATTCCGCCAGCTGAGTGGTGATCGCCAGCCACTGGTCGCAGGTCTGCTCCAGTTGCTCAAACAAGGCCGCAGTATCGATAGTGACAATGGTATCCGGCGCCAAATCCGGTACCGGCTGGTGCAGCACTCGAGCTAATTGCTGACGTTCAGAAACCAACAAATGATTGAGTGTATTGAGAATTGAGCCAAATGACAGGCCACTGTCTTGTACGAGCAACGCGGTGGGTAACCCACGTAACTGACGCTGCAAAATACGGTATGCCCAGCGGTGGTAGAGCAGTTGCTGCTGAAGGTGATGCGGTAACATACTCACAATGCGCTCACTCCTTGGCTGACAGATCTTCACGGGCAAAGAGGCACCGGCGTGGTGCGACTCTTTGGCTGGGCGGATTCTAACCGTTAATATACGAGTTGTTAACGTTTAAGATTTGTACAACAGATAAAGCCATCCAAAGATAGAAAAAGATCACAAACTCCTGTCGCACCTGTTCACGCTAGTGCAACTTTCCATTGTGGTGATGCTGGAATTTTTAGTCACAAAAAACGATTGAACATTCAGTTTTTATTCACTACATTGCCAAAATCAGACCGCACAAAGCAAATGCAGGGAGCAGAGATGACCACACTGAACACGGACGCGTTGATGACCATAACCCACCGGCCGGAGCTCTATTTCACCCATGGTAAGGGACACTGGCTGTACAGCAGCGATGGCACTGCGTATTTGGATTTTGTCCAAGGCTGGGCCGTGAACTGTCTGGGCCATTGCCCTGATGAGCTGGTCCAAGCGCTAACCCAGCAAGCACAAACCCTGATCAATCCAAGCCCAGCCTTTTTTAACCAACCCATGGCGCAATTAGCCACACGCTTAGCGACCCTGTCAGGACTGGATCAGGTGTTTTTTACCAACTCAGGCGCCGAAGCCAATGAGAGTGCCATCAAGCTGGCTCGCCGCTACGGGCAAAAATATAAAAATGGCGCTTATCAAATCATCACCTTTGACAACAGCTTTCACGGACGAACATTGGCCACCATGTCCGCCACCGGTAAGCCTCAATTTGCGGCGCTGTTCGAGCCAAAAGTGCCCGGTTTTATCAAAGTGCCGTATAACGATTTAGAGGCCGTGCGCCAAGCGGTCACAGACCAAACTATTGCGGTAATGCTGGAGCCAATCCAAGGTGAAGCGGGCGTTATCCCAGCCCAGAAAAGCTTTATGCAAGGGCTACGCGCACTCTGTGACGAGCTTGGTTTATTGCTGATTGTCGATGAGGTGCAAACCGGCATTGGCCGTACCGGCACCCTATTTGCTTTTGAGCATTACGATATCGTGCCGGATATGGTTACGCTGGGTAAAGGGTTAGGCGGCGGGATCCCGCTGGCCGCGCATTTGGCGCGTGCGGAGGTCGCTTGCTTTGAGCCCGGCGATCAAGGTGGTACCTATTGCGGTAATCCGCTGATGTGTGCCGGTGGGCTAGCCGTAGTGAACACGGTGGCACAGCGCGACTTTTTACAACAGGTGCGCGACAGCAGTGCGCAGCTACGCGCGGGTCTGGAAGCGTTAAGTGCCGAACTGGGAATGGGCGAAGTGCGTGGTCACGGTTTATTGCTGGCGCTGGATGTGAAATACCCGATAGCCGAAGAGGCGGTTGCGGAAGCCCGCTTGCAGCAGTTGCTGCTAAACGCACCGCGTCCGAACCTGTTGCGCTTTATGCCTGCGCTGACCTTGAGTGGGCATGAAATTCAGTTGATGCTGGGGCGTTTGCAGCTGATTTTACGCAGCCTGATGGCGCAATATCAGAAAAAACCACAACCAAATCTGGCCTAAACAGACGCAAAGTAACAATCACCACGCGCGTCTTACCGCCATCGGAATAGCAGCAACACTCGGTTATCCCGCAAAAAGATGCCCTGCTATCACGGCAGACAGCAGGGCATTACCATTACATGGTTATCTTATACCTAAGATCTCTATATCTAAGAGACAGGCTTATACCGGCACCATAATCTCGGTTGCGATAATAACCACAATCAGGCCAACCAGTACGGGCACTGAAGTACGCTTCACCACTTCAAACGGTGACAGTTTCGCCATACCGGATGTCGCCACAATAACCCCAGAAACTGGAGAAATGGTACGACCCAAGTTGGACGCCTGCAGCATCGGGATAATCAGGAAGGCCGGGTTAATCCCCATCTGCGCCGCCAGTTTAGGGATCAGCTCCACAAACGCATAGAAAGGCGCGTTACCTGAACCGGTAGTGAAAGCAGCCAGTGTGGTAATAATCACCAACACCATCATCATCACAAAACCGCCGTTACCGAACGATTGTGCCAAGCCGAGCAGGTTGTTGATAAAGCCCACGGTAGTCAGGCCTTGCGCAAATACCCCTGCTGCCACCAACAACATCACCACGCTAGCAAACGCATCGGCCATGCCGCGGTATGCCACTTCCAGACCTTTGAACACCTCTTGCGCGCTGAACTTACGAATAAATTCAATCAGCGCAGTCATGATCATACAGATGACCAAAATAGTGATGATGTGCAATTTCGGGCCCAGATCACCGTTAAAAATCAGTACCCCGATAATCGGCGTAAAAGGCAAAATCGCGTAGAACGATGGGGCATTAACTTGGATTTCGCTCACATCCAGACGCTCATGGCTGACGCCTTCTTTGTTATCCAGATAGCGCTGCCAGAAAAAGTGCGCCACTGCCATACACAAAATCGCCACGATGGAGATTGGCAGCGTGGTTTTAAACGCAAAATCAATCAGATCCAAACCAGCGGCGTTGGCTGCTACCACCACATCACCGGAAGTTGGAGACAAAATAATCGCTGCTGGGGAGGCACAGATTGCCGCCGCCGCGCCACGGCTGATCCCCACGTTGACCATTAATGGGAACAAGGTAGCCATCAACAACACGCCCAAGCCGGTTGCCGATGACACCGCCAGTGACATCAGACAAGCCACAAAATAGGCCGCTACCATCAGTACATACGGGGATTTGATCTTCTGCAGTGGCTTAGAGGTCAGCTTCACCACCATGTCATTCGCCCCGATATGGGTCATGTAGGTAGCAAAACCGCACAGCATCATGATCATCATGCCAAGATCGCCACCGCGATTCATCAGCAGATATTTCACATACTCCACCACATCGGTCGCCATATTACCGGTGGATTCCACCCCTTTTGGCAGCACCGAATGCCCCAACAAGGCGGCAATAATCAGCAGCAACAGGCCACCGGTCATCAGTACACCGGTGGCTGAATAACCTTTGAAGATATACCGCCCCACGCCGGCGGCCACAAGAATGCCGATTAACAGCTCCAGCATAACAATCCCTCGATATGATTCAGATTCAAGTACAAATTAAAGATAGGCTAACAACAGTGAATAACTCTAAATGAGCCGGTTTATGCCGACTATCTTTTTACGAATGCCGCGTGATGAATATCTCTATTTATCAGACGAATTAGAAAGCATAGCACGCTTTCAAACAATTATGTAACAGTCAGACCGGTTAATGGCCGGTATCACGGTGCATTGTGCTGGCAAAATCGGCTGTTTCACGCGTATCGCGTGCTTGTCATCAAGGAAGATAAAATGAGTGTTTATCGCGCATGCTAGCGATTTTCCACTGGTTAAAATCGAGTTTACACTGCGCAATACGTCATAAAATGGCGTCCGGACACCAAAATATGCGCCAAGCGATTAAAACTCATAGCTAAGCCCACAGTAAGAACGAATATTGGCGCAAAAATCACGGAGCCAAAAAGCACCAGAGAAAAGAAAAACGCCGACAGCATGTCGGCGTTATAGCAAGAGCGTGGGCGCTACGACTTAGCGTGATTACGCAAAGAGCGGCACGAAGTACTACGGCAAAGTACTACGCTAAATGACTCTGCGAAATTACTCCGCTGACAATGCACCATATTCGGCAGTTGGAATACAGGCACAGAACAGGTTACGGTCACCAAACACATCATCTAAGCGCTTCACTGTTGGCCAGTATTTATCACTGCGTAAACCCGCAACGGGAAATGCGGCAACCTCACGCGAATACGGATAAGACCACTCATCGGCGCACAGCTCAGCTTGAGTGTGCGGGGCATTGACCAACGGATTATTATCACGCGGCCACACGCCCTGCTCAACCTGAGCTATCTCGTTGCGGATCGCCAGCAAAGCATCGGCAAACCGATCCAGCTCCGCCAAACTTTCCGACTCCGTCGGCTCAATCATCAAGGTTCC
The DNA here is from genome assembly GCF_000800945.1 of Plesiomonas sp. ZOR0011. Taxonomy (NCBI): domain Bacteria; kingdom Pseudomonadati; phylum Pseudomonadota; class Gammaproteobacteria; order Enterobacterales; family Enterobacteriaceae; genus Plesiomonas; species Plesiomonas sp. ZOR0011. Next base: position 81,451 of record NZ_JRKB01000072.1, on the reverse strand, counting down.
CGCAACCGGGAAGGACATCGTTGGTGCGTGAAATCCGTAATCAATCAAACGCTTGGCCACATCCATCTCGCTGATCCCGGAACGCTCTTTCAGCGGACGCAAATCCAAAATGCACTCATGCGCCACCCGCCCTTGTCGGCCGCTATAGAGCACCGGATAGGCCGCCGACAAACGGCTAGCCAGATAGTTGGCATTCAAGATGGCCACTTCGGTAGCGTGACGCAGCCCTTGGCTACCCATCATCCGGATGTACATCCAACTGATCGGCAAAATCGAGGCCGAGCCAAACGGCGCCGCCGATACCGCAGGGCCATTGCCACACAAGCCCGGCAGCTGCAGGCAGGCATGGCCCGGTAAGAACGGTGCTAAATGGGCTTTGACACCGATTGGCCCCATACCCGGTCCGCCACCGCCGTGTGGAATACAGAAGGTTTTATGCAAATTAAGGTGCGAAACATCCGCGCCAATATAACCCGGGCTGGTCAGCCCAACCTGCGCATTCATGTTGGCGCCATCAAGGTATACCTGTCCGCCAAGGCTATGCACAATCTGGCACGCCTCGCGAATGGTTTCTTCATACACGCCATGGGTTGAAGGATAAGTGACCATGATGCAAGAGAGCGCTTCACCGGCTTGCTCGGCTTTGGTGCGTAAATCGGCCAAATCGATATTACCCTGCCGATCGCAGGCCACCACCACCACCTGCATGCCCGCTAGCTGTGCCGAAGCCGGATTGGTACCATGCGCCGACGCGGGGATCAGGCAGATATTGCGCGCCGCTTGCCCTTGCGCACAGTGATACTGACGAATGGCCACTAAACCGGCATATTCTCCTTGCGCGCCGGAGTTCGGCTGTAAGCTCACCGCATCATAACCGGTTAACGCGGCCAGCCAGTCGGCCAGTTGACGCAGTAAAATCTGATAACCTTTGGCCTGCTCTGGCGGACAAAATGGATGCAACGCCGCAAACTCTGGCCACGTGATTGGCAGCATCTCGGCGGTGGCATTGAGCTTCATGGTGCAAGAGCCCAGTGGGATCATGGCGCGATCGAGCGCCAAATCGCGGCGCGCCAAACGCTGCAAGTAACGCAGCATTTCGGTTTCGCTGTGGTAACGATTAAACACCGGATGCGTCAATATTGGCGCACTACGCACCGCGCCCAAACGTGATTGCGCAGCCACCAGCCCGTCGAGCACCGCCCACTCTGGCACCTCTTGCTCACGACCGCTGACGATCTGATACAGATCGGTTAAATCCGCCAGCGTTGTGGTTTCATCTAGCGTGCTCCCTACGTGGCCAGCACGATCGAGGCGCAAATTGATGCGCCGCGCCAACGCACGTTCGCGAACCGCGGCGGTATCACTCAGGGCAAAGGTTAAGGTATCAAACCAGCGCGAATGAAGCGGCGCGATCCCGATATCCGTCAAGGCTTGCGCGAGCATGCCGGTCAACCGGTGTACCCGCTGCGCAATACGGCTAAGCCCCTTAGCGCCGTGATACACGGCGTAGAAACCGGCCATGTTGGCCAGTAACACCTGTGACGTACAGATATTGGAATTGGCCTTTTCGCGCCGGATATGTTGCTCGCGTGTTTGCATCGCCATACGCAGCGCAGGCTGACCAGCGGCATCACGAGACACACCAATCAAGCGCCCCGGCATGGCACGCTTATACGCATCACGGGTGGCAAAAAAGGCCGCATGTGGCCCACCGTATCCCATCGGCACCCCAAAACGTTGCGCCGAGCCAAACACAATATCAGCGCCCAGCCGCCCGGGCGCTTCTTGTAACACCAGCGCCAACGGATCGGCGGCCACACTCAGTAAGATCTGCTCCGGCTGCAAGAAAGCCGACAATGCGGCCAGATCTGGAATATCGCCACTGCTAGCCGGATATTGCACCAAGACGCCACACAGCATCGCACGCTCGCCGCGCTCTAGCGCCATCAGCGCATCCAACGAGCCACGCTGTAAGCTGATTCCTAACCCCTCGGCACGAGTTTGCAGCACGCCCAATGTTTGCGGGTGAATATCGTCCAGCACCCAAAATTGCTGCGCGCCTTTACGCTTACAAACACGCGCGCTCATCGCCATTGCTTCCGCCGCCGCTGTGGCTTCATCCAATAATGAGGCCGAGGCGACATCCAAACCGGTGAGATCGAGGGTCAGCTGCTGGAAATTCAACAAAGCTTCTAAACGCCCCTGCGCGACTTCCGGCTGATACGGGGTATACGCGGTGTACCATGCGGGGTTTTCCAGCACATTACGCAAAATCACCGGCGGCGTGACTGTGTTGCTATAGCCCATGCCGATAAAGCTGCGAAAAATCTGGTTTTGCGCGGCGATGCGTTTGAGTTCTTGCAAAGCCTGCGGCTCATCCGCAGCCGGTAGCGACACTGGAGGTCGCGAGAGCAAAATATCCGCTGGTACGGTCTGAGTGATCAGTTCTGATAAGCTGGCGACACCGAGGCTATGTAGCATCTGCTGCTGCGCCTGCTCATCTGGGCCGATGTGACGGGCAATAAATGCATCGGGGGCAAATAACGCCGGCGCCAACGGGGTCGGCTGCGAGGAAGTGGTCATAAGTGGCAGTCCTGAATCAGCCGAAGCGGCCTCGTCCAGACCGACTTTCGGCAAAGCGCACGAGAAAACAGCCATCGCGCAGGCGAAGGCCGCCATACCTAAACTGCCGAGCAACGCGATGCTGACGATACCATCGCACAATAATACAATCGGCGACTAACGTATCGCCGGCACCGGTTGCTCGGGCATATCGCCATCAATGGCGCGAATTACTCTTCGTCTTCGCCGCTGTCATCATCTTCGGCAGCGATCAACTGGGCGTACTCCTCGGCGCTCAACAAATCATCGAGCTCACGCGGATCGTCAATGCGTAATTGGAACAACCAGCCATCGCCATACGGATCGCTATTGACCAACTCAGGCTGATCGGCCAGATCCTCGTTGACGGCAATCACTTCCCCTGCCAGCGGAGCATAAATATCCGATGCCGCTTTAACCGACTCCGCCACCGCACAATCATCTCCGGCAGCCACGCTGGAATCGGGATCCGGTAAGTCAATAAACACCATGTCACCTAACAGGGCCTGCGCATGATCGGTGATACCCACGGTATAGCATCCGTTGCCGTCTTCACGCACCCATTCGTGGGTGTCGGTATACCGTAATTCAGAGGGAATATGGCTCATAACAAAATCCTTTCGTATCGGTTAGAGACGTATATTTTAAGACTCATATTTAAGGCTCAGCGGACTATTGCTTTGCCATGGCGCACCCAACCTGGTGCGCTGACCGTGACCGGCAACGCGCGGTTACGGATCAGCACGCTAGCCTGCGGCGGAATATCGGCCGGCACGCGAGCCAGCGCGATGCTATAACCTAATGTAGGCGAAAAACTACCACTGGTGATCACGCCTTGCTCTTCGGCGCCCAAGGCATTGATAAAATGTACCGTCTGACCGTGGCGCAGCACCCCTTTTCCCTGCAAAGTGAGCCCCACCAATTTGTGCGATCCTTGTTCACGCACCTGCTCTAAGGCATGGCGGCCAATAAAGTGGCGATCTTCCGGTTGCCAGCTGATCGTCCAACCCATATTGGCGGCCAGCGGGGTTACGCTCTCATCCATATCCTGCCCATAAAGATTCAGCCCCGCTTCTAAGCGCAGCGTATCGCGCGCGCCTAAGCCACACGGGGCAACGCCTTGTTCACAAAGCGCTTGCCACAGTGCTGGTGCTTGCTCGGCTGGCAGCATAATTTCATAGCCGGCTTCACCGGTATAACCGGTCGCCGCCACCAACCATTCGCCCATCGGCAACGCAAAGAAAGGTTTCAGGTTTACAAAGGCACTGCGCTGTTCAGGCGGTAACAGGGGCTGTAACAGGGGCTGTAACTTTGTCTGTGCCTGCGGGCCTTGTAGGGCCAGCAACGCCAAATCATCGCGTAGACGCACATCCACTTGGTAATTGCGCGCATGGGCGCGGATCCACGCCAAATCTTTGTCGCGCGTCGCGGCATTCACCACCAAACGGAAATAATCTTCGCGCAGGAAATAGACAATCAGATCATCGAGCACCCCGCCTTGCTCATTGAGCATCGCGCTGTATAGCGCTTTACCCGGCGTAGTTAGCCGCGCGACATCATTGGCCAGCAAGATGCGTAAAAATGGGCGGCAATGTTCGCCATGCAGGTCAATAATGGTCATGTGTGACACATCAAACACCCCTACACTGCGGCGAACCTGATGATGTTCTTCCAACTGCGAACCGTAGTGCAGCGGCAGCTCCCAACCGTGGAAGTCAACCATGCGTCCACCGGCGGCCAAGTGCTGCCGATAAAGAGGCGTATGCTTTGCCATGATAGCCATCCTTCTTCTGTGGTGCGGTGTTGTTATCATGCCGTTTAACCGCTGAAAGGTGGCCTTGCCACCTCTCGCTATAGACACCCAGTCACGGCCAGTATCACTGCATTATGTTACAAACACATCTTCGTATTGATATTAAAACGTTAACAAACTATATACCGGCTTGTCCGAGAACCCTATCGGATAAATAACAGGCAGTGAGCCGGATCAAATGCAAAATTGCAGTGCGCCTTTTCCCTACCTCCAAATGGAAATAACCACAGAGTGAGGATCAAGAGATAAGACAAAGCGATAAGCGCAAAGACAGAAGACAGAAGACAGAAGACAGAAGACAGAAGACAGAAGACAGAAGACCAAAATAAAACCGGCGCTACTGCGAAGACAGTAACGCCGGTTCAATCTTTTTAAATTCAATAAGGTACAGTGATGGCCCTTAACGCTATAGCCGTTAAGGACGCGCCAGTTGCGGTAACTCACCACTCAGGCCACAGGCATGACGGATCAGCTGTGGTTTAACGCCCGGTAATTGGCCGGCCAGCACTAAACCCACATCGCGCAGCAGTTTTTTCGCTGGGTTATCGCCAGCAAACAGATCGCGAAAACCCTGCATAGCCGCCAACATCAAGGCCGCTTCGCTTTTACGCCAGCGTTCATAACGGCGCAAATGCGCATGCAAGCCGATATCGCGCCCACTTTGATGCAAACGCACAATCTCCTGCGCTAGCGCCGCGGCATCTTGTAAGCCGAGATTCACGCCTAAACCCGCCAGTGGGTGAATGGTGTGCGCGGCATCCCCCACCAACGCCACACGGTGCGCGGCAAAACTGCGCGCGTAACGGGCGGTCAGCGGGATCACCTGACGCTCAGAGACCAGCTCACACAGCCCCAAACGCAAATCAAATGCCGCGCTTAGCTGAGCATTGAACTGTTCGGTAGGCAGTGCTTGTAACTGAGCCGCCTCTTGCGGTGGTAATGACCACACAATCGAACACAGATTAGGGTCACTCAAGGGTAAAAAGGCCAGTGGCCCTTGCGGACGGAAAATTTGCCGCGCGCAATTCTCATGCCCTTCCGCGACGCGAATATTGGCCACCAGCGCGCTATGGCCATAATCCCAAAACGTCAGAGGAATATCGGCTTGCTGACGCAGCCACGAATGCGCGCCATCAGCGCCAACCAGCAGACGGGTGGTCAGCATCTGACCATCATCCAAGGTGAGGAAGGCTTCATTTTCCCCGAATGCCGCTTGTTTCAGCTGCGCTGGTGCCAGCAGTGTCACGCCCTCTAAACGGCTGACATGCTCCCACAGCGCTTGCTGGATCACGCTATTTTCAATGATATGGCCTAAGTGCGGCGCATTGATTTCGTTCGCGGCAAACGCGATGCGACCAAAGCTGTCTTGCTCCCACACTTCCATCTTGGCATAGGGCGTACTGCGACGCGCCATGATGGCCGACCACACACCTAAACGCTGCAAAATATTCTGACTGGCCAAATTGATGGCCGATACGCGCACATCCGGTTGCGCAGGCAGCGTGCTCGGCGGCAGCTGACCTTCCAGCACCGCCAGACGTAATCCGCTGTCATGCAGGGCCGCAGCGACGGTCAATCCGACCATTCCGCCGCCAATAATCACCACATCATAAGCCTGCACACGGCACTCCTTTTGTTGATTCACTCTCCCCCAGCATTCGGCGCGCGAGTTGGTCACGCCACGGGGTCAGGGCCTGCATTAAGAGCAGACCGGTATTGCGTCCTGCCACTAACGGTGCGTAGCTGTTGGCAAACAGCCGCACCAGTCCGTCAGTAGTATCAATGGTGGTTTGCTGGTCATCGCGGCGGCGGCGTTGGTAGTGGCGTAGCACCTGATAATCACCAATATCGACCGCGGAGTTTTCCGCATTAGTTGGCAACGCATAGGCCAAGGTCTGCGCCAGTGCCATCACATCGCGCAAACCTAAGTTAAAGCCTTGGCCGGCAATCGGATGCAGTGTCTGCGCCGCATTACCTACCAGCGCTAAACGGTGATGCACATGTTGAGGATGCTGATATAACGCCAGCGGATAAGCATGCCGCTCACCGACCGCGGTAAAGCGCCCCAAGCGCCAACCAAACGCCTGTTGTAACTGCTGCAAAAAGGTGGCGTCATCCCACGCCAACACGGATTCACGCTGCGCGCTCGGATGGCACCACACCAGTGAGCAAAGATTGTCGGCCGGCGCACCATCACCGGTCGCTAGCGGCAACAGCGCGAGCGGGCCGTGCGCGGTAAAGCGTTCAAAAGCTTGCCCCTGATGCGCCACGGTACTACGCACATTGGCAATAACGGCAACCTGTTCATACGGCTGCGCGGTAGGGCGAATGCCGCACTGCGCCAACACCTGAGAGTGCGTACCGTCCGCCGCCACCAGCAACTGAGCCTGCAACGCCTGACCATTGTCTAAGGTGACCGTAACCTGCTCAGTTTCTCGCTGCACGTCACGCACACAGGCCGGACAATGCCAGTGAATCGATGGGCGTTTAGCAAGCAGCTGCAGTAACGCCTCACCGGCGCGGCGCAGCTCTACCACCTGACCGAGTGCTGGCAAGGCATAATCCGCGGCGTCCAGCTGCACACGCCCAGCGTGACCGCGATCGGAGACATGGATGCGCCGAATCGGTGCCGCATGGGTGGCTAATGGCGCCCACAGCCCCAATTGATCGAGCTGCTGACAACTGCCATGCGCCAACGCGATGCAACGCGCATCAAAGCCGCTACCGCTCATCGCTTGCGGTAACTGCGCCTCAATGACATCGATACGCACTCGACCTTGACTCAAGGTATCAAGCGCCAAGGCCAGCAGAGTACCGGCCATGCCACCGCCGGCAATGATCACGGAAGGCTGCATCCTACTTCTCCTTCACTTGTACTCACTTAACGGAATAAGCAACTCTGCTCATGTACACGAATAATTAATGCGCACTAACGCTGTGGCGTGCCGCAGCCATCAGCGCTTCAATGGCATCGGGGTCTTTCGGCGCGCCAGCGGTCAGCACCTGATTGCCCCCTTCCACCATCAGCAGGTTATCTTCGATACGAATACCGATCCCGCGATAGGCTTCGGGGACATCCGCATCCGGCGCAATATACAGCCCCGGCTCGACCGTCAGCACCATGCCGGGCTGCAAAATACGCTCGCGGGCAGGAGTGCTGTAATCGCCCACATCATGCACATCCAAGCCTAACCAATGGCCCAGACCGTGCATATAAAATGGTAAGTAGGCTTTCTCTGCGATCAGCTGCTCGGTTTCACCGTGCAAAATGCCCAGCGCCACCAGCCCTTCGACCATAATGCGCAGCACCAGATCGTTGGCTTGCTTGATGCTATGCCCTGGCACCAACACCTCAATCGCGGCCAACTCGGCGCGCAATACGATGTCATACAGCGCGCGCTGGGCAGCGCTAAACTTACCGCTCACAGGGAAAGTCCGGCTGATATCACCGGCATAACCTTGGTATTCGGCGCCCGCATCGATCAGCACCAAATCACCATCGCGCAGCTCGCTCTCGTTTTCGGTGTAATGCAAAATACAGGCGTTATCACCACTACCGACGATGCTGTTATAGGCAGCAAAGCGGGCACCATGACGGGAAAACTCGTGCTGAATTTCCCCTTCCAGATGGTATTCGAACAAGCCTGCGCGCGCTTTTTCCATCGCGCGGCAATGGGCTTTCGCCGAAATCTCCGCCGCGGTGCGCATCAGGGCAATTTCCGCCGACGATTTGAACAGGCGCATCTCGTGCACCAGCGGACGCCAATCCATCTGGGTATTGATGGCACGCAGCCCTTGGCGAAAACCGTTACGCAGCGTAGTTAACACTTGCGCCACCGCTTGGTCGGCGTAGTCATACTCGCCTTCAGCGTGATACAACACGTCCAAACCACTGAGCAAAGCTGGCAGCTCTTGTGCCAGCGCGGGATAGGCAAACGCCTGATCCACCGCCAGCGCGGCGGGTGCGGCACTTTGGCCTAAACGGCGGCCATGCCACACTTCCGCCAACGGATCTTTTTCCCGATTGAACAACACACTACGAGAACCATGCGCGTCTTTGATCAGCAGCAGTGCTGCTTCCGGCTCATTTAACGGACAGAAATACCAAAAATCACTGTTTTGGCGAAACAGGTAGTCGCTATCACGGCTGCGAGTCCGCTCCGGTGCGGCAAAAAAGAGCGCCGCACTGTTCGGTGCCATCTTAGCCAAAAGGGCCTGACGGCGGTTAATCCATTCTTGAATATCCATTGTGTTTATCCTCACATAACCTGATGCGCGATGACCTGCTCGCTTATGTTCTGCACCTGCTTTTCTGTAGTTGCGCGTTATTTTTTCCGTGGCCTAGAGCCATGGCATCAATCCATGGCATCGCCGTGTTCAGCAGTGAATCATCAATGCAGCGTTGGTTTGGCGTTCTCACCGGCCAATGGCGCACAAGCAAAGGTGTTAAAGCACAGCATCGCGCCCATACGGACGTATTCGGCCACTTCTTCCAGTGACTGCTCCAGCTCTTCTTGATCTTCATCCAGATCGTAACCCAGCTGCGAAATGCTGGTGAGGTCATCAATCATCTCACCCACTTCAGCGTGCCCTTTTTTCAGGCCCGGCTGCGCCACGCCCAATCCAACCAGAAATTGGCTTACCCATTCGGCCAGCGCATCCACGCGATCAAACACTGACTCATCATCTTCTGGCAGCAACAAGCTGAAACCAAACTCTTCCTCATTCAGGGTTTGTTTGATTTGCAGATACATGGTGCGGGCCACTTTCGCCAGTTCAGACGGATAAGCTTGACCATCGTTGGTCAGATCGTGCATCCAGACCTGCCAGCTGTCATCTTTAATACCGCCACACAGCAAACCGCTCAGCAGGCCGTGCAATTCTGCCGCGCTGATGGCGATGCCTTCGGCCATCAAAGAAGCGGTCAGGGAGGAGTAATCTGGAAGCGCGCTCGTATTCATCTGTTGAGATCCCGTTTTTGCGGTATAAAGCTAAGAGTGATATTGGTATGCTATCACCAGCCCACGCCTGCCGCCAGAAAGCGCTTGAATCTTATGAGGTCCGCCGATATAGTGGCGCCCGCTTGTCATGGGGCAACCCGGTGTCATGTACGAAATATCGACACTTCTGGTACAGGCTTTTTAACGTAAAAACCAGGCAGGAGCTTGGCATGAGCACAGCAGAACCGGTTGATATTCAGATCCTCGGGCGCGTAATTCGCGTAAATTGCCCGGAAGAACAAAAAAATGCGCTATTTCGCTCTGCTGATGAGTTGAATAAGCGCTTGCAAGAGCTAAAGCAACGCTCTAAAGTGACGAATACCGAGCAACTGGCTCTGATCGTGGCCCTGAATATGGCTAACGAACTGGAGCTGGAACGCCGTAAGACTCAAGAATATGCTGCCAGCATGGAGCAGCGAATTCGGATGCTGCAAAGCACCATCGAGCAGGCACTCGTAGAACAGGGACAGTTAACGCATACGCGTCATGGCACAAGATTCGAATAATCTGCTTGTCTGTCGCGAATAAGCTGGTATAACAAACGTAAGGCCGATATCTGATATGCAACGCGTCGGGTATCACCGTCTGATTAGCTAATATGATTTAGCTAATGTAGACAAGGCCAGTCAGGGATTGACGCCAGCCGTTGAACAAGAATTTGTCCCTGAGATGTTCGCCAGTGGGTTCGTCCCCTGAGCCGATATTCAACATCTCCAGAGTCCGTCGACTATGCGGCCTGTGAGCATGCTCAGTTCGCTGAGAAGCCTAATGGTTGTAACGATGGGCTCACCTTGAACCGCGGGTTCAAGGGCTACTACCCGCAGCGGCATCTTGGGGACTCTCGCTTTTCTTCCGTATCACTCTTCTCTTTATCCTTTACTCCCTAGTTTTACTCGCACACTCGCGCTACCGGCTCATATTCTCAGTATTTTCTGATACCCCCACACCACTGATATACCGTTGACACAATTTTTGTACCTCCCGATTGGCACGCAGACTTAAGCTGCTATGCTGGCATAAACCGTCATGCTCATCGCTTTCCCATCCGCATGATGGCTCGTTAACTTTATTTTCTTTTGACCAGCAGGACTGCCTTGATGAGCGCCCATTCCGTTACCCCAAACGTGCCGCATGCATTGTCACCGGATCCGCACAGCGCGGCGCTGTGCCAGCAACTGCGCCGGACGGTACGTGAACGACGCCGTCGGTTGTCAGCACCGCAACAGCATGCCGCGGCCCACGCACTGGCTGAGCGGGCATTGCAGCATCCGCGTTTTCAGCAGGCGCAGCACATTGCGCTGTATTTGGCGGTCGATGGTGAGCTAGATACCCAACCGCTGATCGAAGCACTGTGGCAGCGCGGCAAGCAGGTCTATCTGCCGGTGTTACATCCGTTTAGTCGCGGTCATTTATTGTTTTTGGCCTACCGCCCCGATAGCCCGATGCGCGCTAACTGCTTTGGCATTTTAGAGCCAGAGTTGGATTTGCATGCGGTCTGTCCGCTGCATCAGCTGGAGTTAATCGCCACGCCGCTGGTAGCGTTCGATGCCTACGGCCATCGTCTGGGCATGGGCGGCGGCTTTTATGATCGCACTTTGGCACCAATCCATCACAGCAGTCAGCCGCACGCCTTAAATAGGGCGCATGCCGCGCGCCCTTATCCGATCGGGCTGGCGCATGATTGCCAGCAGGTGGCACACATCCCTCGCCAAATTTGGGATATTCCATTACCAGAGATTTTAACGCCGACGCGACATTGGGATTGGCGCAACAGCTAAGCTGACTTACCGGCAAAACCACGCTCTACACACCAACCACGGTGATGACGCTTTATCCCTTTCTTTAATTCGCTGTGCCGGTTCTTGAACTTAAGAGCTTGAACGCCGGCTGACTATCAATCACACGAATCGCAAAACCTTGTTACATTATTGCTGCGACAATAGCGCACCTCATCATCAGGACGAGCATTTAATAAGGTTGTTGCATGAAGTTGCGCATTGCTTTGCCCCTTATCACCCTGACCCTGTTACTGCAGGGCTGTAAACCGGATGCCGAAGCACCTCAAGTGCCGGTATCACGCCCCGTGAAGCTGTATACCATCGCCACCGAAACCCATAACACCGCGACCCTGCCTGGTCGTCTGGAAGCGGGACAACGGGCGGAGCTAGCCTTTGAAGTGGCTGGCCGACTGGTACAGTTACCTGCTCAGGAAGGGCAAGCCATCAAGGCCGGTCAGGTACTGGCGCAACTGGATAACCGCGACTTCGCCAGTAAAGTGCGTAGCGCGGACGCAGAATATCAGCGCGCCCATGCCGATTATCTGCGTGGCCAGACGCTGTTTAATGGCAAGCAAGCCATTTCCCGCGCCGAGTTAGAAAAGCTGCGCACCCAATCAGCGGTGGCAAAATCTGCGCTGGAGCAAGCCCGTAAAGCGCTGCGCGATACGCAAATCTCAGCGCCGTTTAATGGCATCGTGAGCCGCGTGCTGGTCAACAACCACGAAAATATCAATGCCAAGCAGCCGGTCGTGATTGTGCAGGATGTCAGCTATTTTGAGATCCGCTTGCACGTTACCGAGCGTAATTTGCTGGAGCGCCATGACCGCAATACGCCGCTGTTTGCCCGTATCGAAGGCATTCCAGGACGTGAATTTGCCTTAAGTTTCCACTCTGTGGCGAAAGAGCCTGATCCGCTGACCGGTACCTATGAAGTGGTGCTGCGCATGCCTGCACCAGCCGATTTGAATCTGTTCTCCGGCATGACGGTGACCGTTGGCGCGGGTAATCCACCGGCCAGCGACCAAGCCAATGCACATTGGTTGATCCCCGCGGTCGCCGTACTGAGTGACAGCGACAACGGTGAGCACTATGTCTGGCGTTATAACCCGACCACTCAGTTGACCGAAAAAGTGCCGGTAAAAACCGGACAGATTCAGGGCAACAACATAGAAGTTATCAGCGGCCTGAGCGCCGGTGAACAAATCATCATTGCTGGCGTGCACGCGGTGCAGGCAGGCATGCCGGTTCATCCGTTGGTCACGCAATAAGGAGCGCGGATGAATCTCGTCAGATTCTTTATCGATAAAAAAGTCGTCAGCGCCTTTTTGGTGATCTTGCTGCTGCTGGCTGGTTATTCCAGCTTTCAAAAGCTCGGCCGCTTTGAAGACCCTGAATTTACCATTCGGGTTGCCGCCATCACGACGCCATTTCCGGGCGCCAGTGCCGAGCAAGTCGCCACCCAAGTCACCGACAAAATTGAAGAGGCGCTGCAACAGCTGCCAGAAGTGGATGAAATCCGCTCTAACTCTTATCGCGGGCTCTCCAGCGTGCAATTTGAAGCGCGCGTAGCCTACGACAAAGAGAGCCTGCAGCAAATCTGGGACAAACTGCGCCGCAAAATGCAGGCGGTGGAACGTCAATTGCCGCCGGGCGCCGGCCCAATCCTGATTGATGATGACTTCGGGGATGTGTACGGCCTGTTCTACGCCTTAACGGGTGAAGGCTACAGCTTTAGCGAGCTCAAACAAACCGCCGATATGCTGCGCAAAGAACTGGCATTAGTGCCGGGGGTGGCGAAAGTGGCGCTGTGGGGCGATCAGCCCGAGCAAGTGTATCTGGAGATCCCAACCGGTAAGCTGGCTAACCTTGGCTTGCAACCGGAGCAGATTTATCAGCAACTGCGCAATGCCATTACCCCGACAGCCACCGCCAATATTGATGTCGGTCCTGAGCGACTGGCCGTCGGCCCGATGAACACCATTGCGGATGTCAGCGCGCTGAACGAACTGCTGCTCAGTGATGGCAAAGGCCAGACTTTCCGTCTTGGCGATATCGGTCAGGTGTCATTGGGCTATCGCGAGCCAGCCACCAGCCTGCTGTACTTTGATGGTCAGCCGGCGATTGGTCTGGGGATCAGCAATATCTCCGGCGGTAACATCGTGACCCTCGGTGAAAAGGTTAGCGCCCGTTTGGCCGAGCTAGAATCACGCATTCCGCTGGGAATGCAGCTTAAGGTTATCTCCCATCAGGGCGAAACCGTAGATGCCTCAATTGGCGATTTCGTCGATAACCTGATTGCCGCGGTACTGATTGTGGTGGTCACCTTGCTGCTGTTCATGGGCATGCGCTCAGGCTTGCTGATTGGTTTTGTTCTGCTGCTGACCGTGGCGGCGACCTTGATCATCATGCAGTTCGATGGCATCGACATGCACAGGATCTCACTCGGCGCGCTGATTATCGCCCTCGGCATGCTGGTGGATAACGCCATCGTGGTGACCGAAGGGATTTTGATCCGCAGCCAGCAAGGCGAATCGCCGCGCGATGCAGCGCTGAAAATCGTCAAGCAAACCCAGTGGCCACTGCTCGGTGGTACGGTAGTCGGCATCATGGCGTTCAGTGCCATCGGCCTGTCGCCGGATAACACCGGTGAATATGCCGGTAGCCTGTTCTGGGTGATTTTGTACTCCATGCTGATGAGCTGGCTGCTGGCCGTTACCCTAACGCCACTGTTCTGCGTATTGCTGTTCAAAAACACCAAGCCAAACCCGAATGCCGGTACCGGCAAGTTTTTGCTCGGTTATCAGCGTCTGCTGGCGGCCTGTATCCGTCTGCGCTGGCCAACGCTGGGCGCGTGTTTAGTCCTTCTGGTTCTGGCGGTAGTCGGCCTCAAATACGTGCCGCCGGGCTTCTTCCCGGCCTCAACGCGCGCGCAATTTGTGGTGGATTACTGGTTGCCGCAAGGCACCAACATCGAGCGTACCAACAAAGAAGTCGGCGAAATTGCCGAGTTTGTGCAGACTCTGCCGGATGTAACCGCCACCACCACACTGGTCGGTGCCGGTGGCCTGCGCTTTATGTTGGTATATGGCGCGGAAGAGCCGAATACCAGCTACGCCCAGTTACTGGTGGATGTGGATGACTGGCGCAAGATTGATGCCCTGATGCCGCAAATTCGCAGCTTCATCGAGCAAAACTACCCAGATGCAATGCCGAAAGTCTGGAAGTTCCAGCTCGGTCCAGGTGGCGGCTCGAAGATTGAAGCGAAATTCAGTGGTCCAGATCCGAAAGTACTGCGTTCACTGGCTGCCAAAGCCCGTCAGATTTACATCGATGATGGCGGCATGACGGCGATTAAAGATGACTGGCGTCAGCCGGTGAAAGTGATCCAACCGGTCTGGAATGAAGCGAAAGCGCGTCAAAGCGGCTTTAACGCCAGCGATTTGGATCTGGCCGCCAGCAACTACTTTAACGGCACTACCATTGCCCAATACCAGCGCGGTAGTGATCTGCTGCCAGTGGTCGCGCGTCCGCCAGCGGCGGAACGCGATCAGGTCGATGCGCTGTATAACGTGCGCGTCTTGCCGGCTGGCAGTCAGCAGACCGTGCCGCTGAGCCAGTATTTGCTGCGTCTGGAGCCGCAATGGGAAAACGCCATTATCCGCCGCGTCGATCGCTTCCCGACCATCAAGGTACAAGGCGATCCGGCCACCGAGCTCACTGGGGTGGTGTTTAACCGCGTGCGCGCGAAAGTCGAAGCGATCCCACTGCCACCGGGTTACAGCCTGAGCTGGGGCGGTGAGTTTGGTGATTCGTCCGATGCCAACGCGGGGATCATGCAAATCCTGCCAATCGCGTTTGCAGCGATGGTGTTTACTGTGGTGGCGCTGTTTAACGCGATTCGCCAGCCGCTGATTATCTGGATGATCGTGCCATTGGCGGTCGTGGGGGTGAGCTTTGGCTTGGTGGTGACGCAAACGCCGTTTGAGTTTATGGCCATGCTGGCGTTCCTCAGCCTCACCGGCATGCTGATCAAAAACGCCATCGTGTTGGTCGATCAGATAGATTTGGAGATCCGCGAAGGCAAACCGCGTCTACGCGCGGTGCTGGAATCATCCCGCTCGCGGGTGCGACCGGTCGCCATGGGGGCTATCACTACCATTTTGGGGGTGGCGCCACTGCTGTTCGATCCGTTCTTCAAATCCATGGCAGTCACCATCATGTTCGGTCTGGGCTTCGCGACAGTTCTGACCTTGTTTGTGGTGCCAGTAGTGTACACAGTGTTGTTCCGCATTCGCGCTAATGAGATGACGCACAGCTAATCTCGGCTAACGAGCGATGCGAGTACGCTTGCTATGCAAGTAAGTTAGTCAACTAAGCTATGCTCGCAGGCGTAACCAAAAACGGCCATCTATGGATGGCCGTTTTTTTATTCTCCGTTCCATCGCACCTATTCCATCGCCGCCCTGCAATTTATGCAGCTTATGCCGCTTTCGCCAGCATGCGTGGGAACAGAATGTTGTTTTCCAGATGGATATGCTGGTGCAAATCGGCCTCAAACTCGGCCAAGGTCGCCAAACACACCCGCCACGTAGTGCACGCATACTCTGGTGGAACAAAACCTTGGGTCATTTCCCGCAAACGCGCCATGATTTGGCCGGCATCTTGATGTTCATGCTCCATCGCGCGGATTGGGTTACCGATATGACCAAAGCAGGTTTCACGCACCACACCTTGACTCAAATCTCGCATCGCCGGGAACAAGATTTGCTCTTCTTTCATCAAATGCGGCACTAAGTCATCCATCAACGCCCGGATAAATCCCGCCAACGGACGAATTTCCGGATAACGCTCACCGTGAGCGCGCACCATCTTCTCGCTGTATTCCAACAGCAGCGGCGCGGTACGGCGAATGTAAGCATGGTGGGTATCCACAATATGCTGGATCAGCGCATCATCCGTGAGTTCAGCCCACACCGTTTCTGCGCTACCTTGTTCGGTCAGCGCATTGAGTTCTGCCACCACCGCCTGTGGCTCGGCACCCGCCCGCTCACACGCTGCCGCCAAGGTGCGACCACCACCACCACAAAAATCCACGCCAAAACGGCTAAACACATGTGCCGCGCGAAAATCTTGCGCCACGAGCTCGCCCACGCGGCAAGTCAGCCAATCCATATATCCTCCTGTTGCCTTGGCTCTTGTGTATTGATGCATCTAGGTATTGAACTAGAACTTGGGTATTGAATTAGCACTTGGCTGGTGACTCGCGCACATCACGCGTTGCTCATACCGGCCAGCGCAATACCGCACCAACACAGAGCACGACATAAACGGTATTTAAAATGCATTATTAACATGCATATTATATACGCCTTTTATTTTGTGCAAGCGCAACAACTAACCGGAAAGAAAAACGACAGCAAATGCAGAGATAAAAAAACCGGCCTTAAACAAGACCGGTGGGAAAAGATACGCAAAGACTGCGCAAAACAGGGAGAGAGGATCAGTACAAAATTCGGGCGCGAATGGTGCCCGGGATCTGCTTCATGCGCAGCAGCGCCCGTTCCGCCTGCTCGGTTTCCACATCAATCACCACATAACCAATCTCTGGCGTGGTTTGCAGGTATTGCGCGGCGATATTGGCGCCTTCTTCGGCAAAAATCTGGTTAATCTGGGTCAAAATGCCCGGACGGTTTTCATGAATATGTAGCAGACGGCTGGCATTGCCATGCCCTGGCAACGACGCTTCAGGGAAGTTCACCGCCGACAAGGTTGAGCCGTTATCCGAATACTTGATAAATTTACCGGCCACTTCCAGCCCGATATTTTCCTGCGCTTCTTGGGTTGAACCGCCGATATGCGGCGTCAGCAGCACGTTATCAAACTCGCACAGTGGCGAGGTAAACGGATCTTTATTGGTAGCCGGCTCAGTGGGGAACACATCAATCGCCGCCCCCGCCAGATGACGCGAAGCAAGCGCATTACACAGCGATGGAATTTCCACCACCGTACCGCGCGACGCATTGATCAAAATCGAGCCCGGCTTCATGAACGCCAGCTCCGCCGCGCCAATCATCTCTTTAGTCGACGGAGTTTCCGGCACATGCAGTGACACCACATCACTCATGTTCAGCAAGTCAGTTAAGCTAGAAACTTGGGTGGCATTACCGAGCGGCAGCTTGGTTTCGATATCGTAGAAAAAGACATTCAACCCCACCGCTTCGGCCAAAATACCAAGCTGGGTGCCGATATGCCCATAACCGATGATCCCCAGCTTCTTGCCGCGCGCTTCATAAGAGCCATCGGCGGCCTTGTTCCACTCACCACGGTGGGCACGCGCATTGGCTTCTGGGATACGACGCAGCAGCAGTAAGATCTCCCCCAGCACCATTTCAGCAACCGAACGGGTATTGGAGAATGGCGCGTTGAATACCGGGATCCCGCGTTTTTGCGCGGCAACTAAATCCACTTGATTCGTCCCGATGCAAAAGCAACCGATTGCCACCAATTTCTCAGCCGCCGCAATGACCTCGGAAGTCAGTTGGGTGCGCGAGCGCAGTCCGACAAAGTGAGCATCGCGGATCGCCTCTTTCAACGCCGCGGTATCCAGCGCACCTTTGTGGTATTCGATATTGCTATAACCGGCCGAACGCAATAAATCCACCGCTTTTGGATGCACCCCTTCCAGCAGTAGGAATTTAATCTTGTCCTTCTCCAGTGAAACCTTGGCCATACTTACGTCCTTACATCATTCCTTTAATGTTGATTTTCTTGCGCTGAATCACATCCGCACAATCTTAAAATCAACATAACAGAAAAATTCCACAGGAGTAAGTACACATTTCATCCATTGTGGTAGAAAAATAACCACGGATTTAAGAGGGATTTAGAGACAAACAAAAAGGCATTGCTCTTTGCTCGGCTACCGAAAAATAGCACGACAAAAAACAATGCCTTATCGACCGGCGCCACCTCATCAGCCTGCGCCAGCCACGCTAAACGCGACCGCGCTTAGTCTTTCAGGGTTTTCACGCCATCGGCGGAGCCCACCAGCACTACATCGGCACCGCGCTGTGCAAATAGACCCACGGTCACCACACCCACGATGTTGTTAATCTGGTTTTCCAAGCCTTTCGGATCGACAATCGACAAGCCATGCACATCCAAGATCACGTTGCCGTTATCAGTCTTCACGCCCTGACGGTACACTGGATTACCGCCCAGCTTCACCAACTGACGCGCCACATACGAACGCGCCATCGGGATCACTTCCACCGGCAGTGGGAACTCACCCAGCACATCCACCTGCTTGCTCGCATCCACGATACAAACAAACTGCTTAGCAATGGCAGCCACAATCTTCTCACGCGTCAGCGCTGCGCCGCCGCCTTTGATCATCTGCATGTACGGGTTGATTTCATCCGCGCCATCCACGTACACATCCAGTGAGCCCACTTCGTTGGCATCGAACACTTCAATGCCGAGCGCACGCAAACGCGCTGTAGAGGCTTCCGAGCTGGATACCGCCCCTTTGATCTTATCGCTCATAGTACCGAGCGCATCGATAAAGTGGTTTACGGTGGATCCTGTACCTACCCCGACAATACTGCCCGGCTGCACATAATCAAGTGCCGCCCAGCCAACTGCTTTTTTCAATTCGTCTTGTGTCATCCCGCTATCCTCCGAGAATGGGTGTGCGGCAATTATACCGTCATCCGCCGCCCCCTGCTTGCTTCTCTTAATCGGCGAACCTGCCTCCACTGGGAAGTGCGCTTTACTGGCGCTTTTACACTCGCTCGACCCACGCCATTCAATGACATCACGTTACCAGAACAAAGCTGCATAAACACAACAGGCGCCAAACGGCGCCTGCTTTTACACAATGTCAGCCGATACCGGCTTATTTGTTCAGCGTGTAAACCACATCCACCTGATCGGTAAAGTGCAGGTTTTGCTGCTGATAAGTTTCGTTCACTTTAGCGTTATCTGGCGCAGCAAAGGCTGCCATACGTAGCATCGGAGGCATTGGACGCGGCTGCGGATTGGTGTCATAGCGAATGCGATACACTTCCCCCAACTTCACGCCAAAACCACTGGCTACTGATTTGGCTTTGCTCTGGGCATCTTTAATCGCCGCTTCACGCGCTTGCTGCTGGTACGCCGCCGGATCAGATACGCCCATCTGAATGCCCTGAATGTCATTGAGGCCCGCTTTCAGTGCGCCGTCCATCAGGGTGTTCAGCTTGCTCAAGTCCATCAACTTGACTTCCACGTTACGGATAGCGCGGTAACCGATGATTTTCGGGCTCTGATCTTTGACGTACTCATATTCAGGCTGAGTCTGCAAATTGGCCGCATTGATGTCTTTGGTCGCTACTCCATTTTTCTCCAGGAAGCTAAAGTAGGCCGCCACTTTCTCATCCGCCAGCGCCTTGGCTTTGGCGGCGGTGGACGCGGTTTGGTTGACCTCAATAGACAGCGTTGCCATATTCGGCTTGGCATCAATCACGCCATACCCGACAGTGGCCAAAGTTGGCAGTTCAGGTAACTCGGCCGCCATGCTCACTGCTGGCGCCATGGCCAACACTACTGCGATGGTTAATGCTTTCAGATTCACATCAGACTCCTTGCTATCGCCTGTTTGGGATGGTTCACGCTGGCGCTGTTATTCATACCGTTTTTATCCATGAGTGTATACCCATGCACCCTGTACCTAGGATCTCATGCGTTTTCATGTGTACCTAAGCCTAAGCTCTGCGCCATAACACGTGAACAACCGCATTTATCTAGAGCTCATACTGTGCTGATTAGACTGCAAAAAAACAGCCCTATTCCATTTTTAATGTAACCAGAAATAACCTGCTACGGACTAGGCCGCTTAGCGACAATGACGCCGCATTTTCTATCATCACTCGCCTTGTGTTAAACCAACATTGGCCCAGAAAAAAAGCGCCTAACGGCGCTTTATATTCTGATTCATCATCGCACTCGCACACTCAAACACTCGACGCGTTATCAGGTTAAACGCTACCGTTTCAAAAACAGCGAGAATATCGAAAGTGTCGAGGCAAAATACCCACCTAGCATGAATTATTACAACGCTATCAATAGCGCCTATTTATTCAATCTCAGCCGGTATTTTACGCACTGGGTAAAACTTAAATTAGTTTCACCCAGTGATTATTTTCCATCAGACAATCGCGTATTAGTGCTTATTCGCTCAGCGATTATTGATCGTTACTAACGGTACGCATATGGACATCCATCTGCGGATACGGAATATTAATTTTGTTGGCATCCAGCGCCTTTTTAATATTCTCCATCAGGTCAAAATACACCGCCCAATAATCGGCATTTTTCACCCACGGACGCACCACAAAATCCAGTGATGACGCACCCATAGTCATCAGACGAATAGTGCAATCCATATCGGCCAGCACGCGAGAGTCGGCTTTTACCACCTCAGTCAGCACCGCTTTTACCTGATCGATATCGGCTTCGTAGCCTACGCTGATCACCAGATCAATACGGCGCTTCTCTTCCAAAGAGAAGTTGATAATGCGACCGCTCATGATGCTGGCATTCGGGATAATCACGGTTTTGCGGTCTGCCGTGCACAGCACGGTAGAGAAAATCTGTACGCTCTCAACGGTACCGCTCACGCCGCCCAAATCCACCACGTCACCGGCGCGGAACGGACGGAAGCCGACAATCAGCACACCCGCCGCGAAGTTAGACAGGGAGCCTTGCAGCGCCAAGCCCACTGCCAAGCTCGCCGCACCGATCACCGCAATCACTGACGATGTCTGTACCCCGACGCGACCTAATGCCGCCACCAAGGTGAAGATAATAATGGAGTAACGCACCAAAGAGCGCACAAAATGGCTGACCGCGCGATCCAGGCCTTTTTTCTCCATCAAGTTATGCACGCCATTAGAAACAATGCGCGCCACTAACCAACCGAAAATAAAAATCAGGAATGCCGCAACCAGATTCACAGCGTACTGGATCAGTAATGCCTGATTATCAACAACCCAACTACTGGCATGCTGAATACTGTCCACCACATCAAGCGGCTTAAGAACGGACGGGTCAATATTTTTCATGAATTTGCCTTACCATTTTACTATTCGCTTTGCATATCAAGCGGAAGAAGAAATAAAGAAAAAATACAGCCTATTGCACCAAGAATAATAATGTCACTGTTTTAAAAAATGGTGAATATTACAGCTGCAATGCGGGCGAATAGTATCGCAAATAATGCACGGGGGAAATACAGATATGCAGATTAATGCTGACAGGTTTTTATCTTTGCGTAAAAAATAACCCCAGCATTTCTGCTGAGGTTAGAATATATCACTGATATTAAATCAGATTACAGAACATCAATCGCGTTCAGTTCTTTGAATGCTTTTTCCAGACGCGCAATCATGCTGGTTTGCGCAGAACGCAGCCATACACGTGGGTCATAGTATTTTTTGTTCGGCTTATCCGCGCCTTCTGGGTTACCCAGCTGGCCTTGCAGATACGCTTCGTTCTTCTTGTAGTACTCCAGAACGCCTTCCCAAGTCGCCCACTGGGTATCGGTGTCGATGTTCATCTTCACCACACCGTAGCTGATAGACTCGGAGATTTCTTCTGCAGTAGAGCCTGAACCACCGTGGAATACGAAGTTCAGAGACTTAGCTGGCAGACCGAATTTCTCGGAAACGTACTTCTGAGAAGCATCCAGAATGGATGGAGTCAGTTTCACGTTACCTGGCTTGTACACACCGTGTACGTTACCGAAAGATGCCGCGATAGTGAAACGTGGGCTGATTTTGCTCAGACGCTCGTAAGCGTAAGCTACGTCTTCTGGCTGAGTGTACAGGGAAGACTGGTCCAGATGGCTGTTATCTACGCCATCTTCTTCACCACCGGTGCAACCCAGTTCCAGCTCCAGAGTCATGTTCATCTTCGCCATACGAGTCAGGTACTCGCAGCAGATGTCGATGTTTTCTTCCAGAGACTCTTCCGACAGATCCAGCATGTGAGAAGAGAACAGTGGTTTGCCAGTTTCAGCAAAGTGCTTCTCACCGGCAGCCAGCAGGCCGTCGATCCATGGCAGCAGTTTCTTCGCTGCGTGGTCAGTGTGCAGGATCACAGGCACGCCGTAAGCTTCAGCCACTGCGTGAACGTGCTTAGCACCAGATACCGCACCCAGAATGGCGGCTTGTTGACCTTCCAGTTTCAGACCTTTACCGGCGAAGAACTGCGCACCACCGTTAGAGAACTGAACAATCACTGGCGCACGAACTTTCGCCGCCGCTTCCAGTACCGCGTTCACAGAGTCAGTACCGACTACGTTTACCGCAGGCAGCGCAAAGTTGTTGGCTTTTGCCACTTCAAACACTTTCTGAACGTCATCACCGGTGATAACGCCTGGTTTTACGAAATCAAAAATCTTAGACATGTTCCTAGTCCTGTTTCGTCAGCCGTGATTGTAGAAAAAAGTTTTACTCTGTCGGTTTTGACCGCCAACACGGCGGCGCTACCCCGGCAATGCCAGCCTAAAGCCGAGAAAGAAGCGGCACGCGCCGTGTTTCTTTCCATACGCAACCGATTACATAGCAGTATAACCGATGTTGCTTGCCCGATGGCCAAACCTGCCGTTAAACAGAAAACCGGCGTACCTGATGTGCTTGCTATCGCGCTCAAAACAAACAAGGTTGTCTGAGGGATACCAGCGGCACGCCTGAAGAATAGAAGCCGGAGACTCGCCCCGGCTTCAGATTAAATTACGCTTTTGCGCGCGCTTCCAGCATCGCAACCGCTGGCAGTACTTTACCTTCCACGAATTCCAGGAAAGCGCCGCCGCCAGTAGAGATGTAGGAAACTTTGTCTGCGATACCGAACTTGTCGATAGCGGCCAGGGTGTCACCACCGCCAGCGATAGAGAACGCTGGAGATTCAGCAATCGCTTTAGCGATCACTTCAGTACCTTTAGCGAACTGATCAAATTCAAACACGCCAACTGGACCGTTCCACAAAATGGTCTTCGCGTTCATGATGATGTCAGCCAGCACTTTTGCTGAATCAGGGCCGATGTCGAAAATCATGTCATCATCAGACACTTCAGCAACCGCTTTGATGGTCGCTGGGGTTGATTCAGAGAACTCTTTACCCACCACTACGTCAGTGGTCACTGGGATATCACACTGAGCGGCCAGTGCTTTAGCGGTGTCAATCAGATCGTTTTCGCACAGGGATTTGCCCACATTGTGGCCCGCTGCAGCGATGAAGGTGTTAGCGATACCGCCACCTACCACCAGCTGATCGGCGATAGTCGACAGAGACTCCAGCACAGTCAGTTTGGTAGACACTTTAGAACCACCCACGATAGCAACCATCGGACGAGCAGGGTTCTTCATTGCTTTACCCAGTGCATCCAGCTCAGCAGACAGCAGCGGACCGGAGCAAGCAATTGGTGCAAACTTAGCCACACCGTGCGTAGACGCTTGTGCACGGTGAGCAGTACCGAATGCATCCATCACAAACACGTCACACAGCGCAGCGTATTTCTTAGACAGTGCTTCGTCGTCTTTCTTCTCGCCTTTGTTAAAGCGAACGTTTTCCAGTACCACCAGCTCACCGGCAGCCACTTCTACGCCATCCAGGTAGTCTTTCGCCAGACGTACTGGTACAGACAGCACGTCTTTCAGGTAGTTAACTACTGGCAGCAGGGAGAATTCTTCGTTGTACTCACCTTCGGTCGGACGACCCAGGTGGGAGGTCACCATTACTGCTGCGCCTTGTTTCAGCGCCAGTTCAATGGTAGGCAGGGAAGCACGGATACGGGCATCAGAAGTCACTTTGCCTTCTTTTACCGGTACGTTCAGGTCAGCACGGATCAGTACGCGTTTACCAGCCAGATCCAGATCAGTCATGTTGATAACAGACATGGTGAGTCCTCTATTTAATTCCATGAAGATTTTCAATGCCGACCATCAACGTGTGCGTGGCCGACACCTAAACAATCAGTCAGTTTCCGTTTACTCTTCGCGAGTCACCGGGCTGTAGCCATGGCCAGCGTGGTATCGAGCATGCGATTCGCAAAACCCCATTCGTTATCACACCAAACCAGCGTCTTCACCAGACGCGTACCGCTCACCCGGGTTTGTGTCCCGTCCACGATAGCGCTGTGGCTGTCGTGGTTAAAATCAATTGAGACTAACGGCGCTTCCGTATAATCCACTATACCACGTAATACCCCTTGCGCTGCCTGCGCGAGGGCGTGGTTTACGTTGCAAACTTTCACATCCGTGCTCAAGGTCACACTTAAATCCATCGCGGTGACGTTTATTGTGGGCACCCGCACAGCGATGGCTTCAAACCTGTCGGAAAATTTCGGAAAAATCCGACCAATCCCGCGCGCCAGTTTGGTGTCTACCGGAATGATAGACTGGCCCGCCGCGCGAGTCCGACGCAGGTCACTGTGGTATGCATCAATCACCGGCTGATCATGCATCGCCGAGTGAATGGTGGTTACCGTGCCCGAATCAATGCCGAAGGTTTCATCCAGCACTTTAATAATCGGCACGATGCAGTTAGTGGTACACGAGCCGTTGGAGACGATCCGGTCGCTGGCTTTCAGCAACTGATGGTTCACACCATAAATGACCGTCGCATCGATATCGGTATCCGCCGGATGCGAGAACAGCACCTTGCCAGCACCGGCGCGCAAATGCGCTTCGCCATCGGCACGACTACCAAATTTACCGGTACAATCGAGCACCACATCCACCTGCAATTCTGCCCACGGCAGTTGTTCAAGTTCGCGGATATGCAGTAGCTGAATCGTATCACCATCTACATCTAATGTCTCGCCATCAATGCAAACCGAACGCGAAAATCGTCCATGGGTCGAATCGTATTGCAACAAATGTGCGATCCCTTCCGGTGCGGCGAGTTCATTAATCGCCACTACCTGCATCTGTTCGCGTTTTCCACTTTCGTACAGCGCGCGCAGAACGCTACGTCCGATCCGGCCAAAGCCGTTAATTGCCACACGGATAGTCATAATTATGGGGTGTCCTTTAAACAGAGGTCTTCCGGCAGGAAGCAAAACCTTGAGTATGCGGGATCTATTGTCTGATGAAATTGATTAGACTGGCAATCTGCCATGATTTTACCCAGCAGGCGGACATTTTTTTACTGCCCCCGCTTTGCCTTTTTGTTCTTGTCTCTTGTCCCTCGCATCCTTTCAACCATAACGGATATAAAACGCATATCACCCACATAAAAAAACCGATATATAAAAACCGATATAAAAAAAGCCGCCCGTAGGCAGCTTTTTGTTTTTATGCAGTGCTGTTAAGCAATAACGATAAGAAAACGGGATTACAGAATTTCTTTTGCTTTAGCTACCACGTTTTCGACGGTGAAGCCGAACTCTTTGAACAGCAGCTCTGCCGGTGCAGACTCACCAAAGGTAGTCATACCCACGATACGGCCACCGAAGCCCACATACTTGTACCAGAAGTCAGCGATACCTGCTTCTACCGCAACACGCGCGGTTACTGCCGCAGGCAGTACAGACTCACGGTAAGCGGCGTCTTGCTTGTCGAATACGTCAGTAGCCGGCATAGACACGACACGTACCTGACGGCCTTCGGCAGTCAGCTGTTCAGCCGCTTGCATGGCCAGCTCAACTTCGGAGCCAGTAGCGATGAAGATCAGCTCAGGCGTACCTGCGCAATCTTTCAGCACATAACCACCGCGTGCGATGTTAGCCAGCTGCTCGCTGCTGCGATCCATCTGAGTCAGGTTCTGACGCGAGAAGATCAGTGATGATGGACCATCTTGACGCTCAATCGCGTATTTCCACGCTACCGCAGACTCAACTTGGTCACATGGACGCCATGTGCTCATGTTTGGCGTCAGGCGCAGAGAAGCGATCTGCTCAACCGGCTGGTGAGTTGGACCATCTTCGCCCAGACCGATAGAGTCGTGGGTGTAAACGAAGATAGAACGCTGCTTCATCAGGGCTGCCATACGCAGTGCGTTACGGGCATATTCCATGAACATCAGGAAAGTCGCGCCGTATGGAATGAAACCACCGTGCAGAGCGATACCGTTCATGATGGCGGACATACCAAATTCACGCACACCGTAATGGATGTAGTTACCGCCCATGTCAGCGCCAGTCAGTGACTTGGAGCCAGACCACATGGTCAGGTTAGACGGCGCTAAGTCAGCGGAGCCGCCCATGAACTCTGGCAGCAGCTTACCAAACGCTTCCAGCGCGTTTTGTGACGCTTTACGGCTAGCAATCTTGGCTGGGTTAGCTTGCAGATGCTCGATAAAGGCTTGAGATTTCTCCGCCCAATCTGCTGGCAGCTCGCCCTTGATTACACGGCGCTCAAACTCAGCGGCCAGTTCAGGGAACGCAGCACGGTACACAGCAAATTTCGCATCCCAGTTGTGCTCTTGTGCTTGGCCCTTCTCTTTGGCATCCCACTCAGCGTAGATGTCTGCAGGAATAACAAACGGCGCTTCTTTCCAGCCCAGGAATTCGCGTGCCGCAGCAATTTCTTTGTCACCCAGCGGTGAACCGTGGCAATCGTGGGAGCCAGACTTGTTCGGTGAGCCAAAACCGATGATGGTTTTGCAGATGATCAGAGATGGCTTGTCAGTCACCGCTTGCGCTTCTTCTACTGCCGCTTTAATCGCTGCCGCATCGTGACCGTCAACCGCGCGCACTACGTGCCAGCCGTAAGACTCGAAACGCATGGCGGTGTCATCAGTGAACCAGCCTTCTACGTGACCATCGATAGAAATACCGTTGTCATCATAGAACGCCACCAGCTTGCCCAGACCCAGAGTACCGGCCAGAGAGCAGGCTTCGTGAGAAATACCTTCCATCAGGCAGCCATCACCCAGGAAACAGTAGGTGAAGTGGTCAACGATGTCGTGGCCAGGACGGTTAAACTGCGCGGCCAACGCTTTTTCAGCCATCGCCATACCTACGGCGTTGGTGATGCCCTGACCCAGAGGACCGGTAGTGGTTTCTACGCCTGGCGCATAACCGTACTCAGGGTGACCTGGGGTGCGAGAGTGCAGCTGACGGAATTGCTTCAGATCGTCGATAGACAGGTCATAACCGGTCAGGTGCAACAGGCTGTAAATCAGCATAGAGCCGTGGCCGTTAGACAGCACGAAACGGTCACGATCAGCCCAAGCTGGGTTGCTCGGGTTGTGCTTTAGAAAATCACGCCACAGAACTTCGGCAATATCAGCCATCCCCATAGGGGCGCCTGGGTGGCCAGAGTTGGCTTTTTGTACTGCATCCATACTCAGTACACGGATGGCATTAGCAAGTTCTTTGCGAGAAGGCATGTTCTACTCCTGGAGATTAGCAGGGCGGAAGAATGAAATCGGAGATCTATTTTCTCAGAGTCGCCATTAAAACGGCAAGCGCCGACTGAATAACGTGTTAGCGATCACAGTTTTATATGACTAATTACAGATTCTTTGCAGGAAATCGATTAACTAAACGAGTCAGCAGGTAGAAAAAACAACCGCCTGTAATGGAAGTGGGTCACTGCCGCCCGCCACGCGAGCGGCAAAAACAACCGAAAATGCAGAATGAAACGCTATAGCGCGCTAGAGAAAGCTTCAATCCACAAGCGAGCAGATAATTCTGGCTCGGGATGTTCGGTGGCGTCTAATTCCAGACGGTTCATTACCCGCTGTGCACCTTGCTCTTGCAGCAGAGCATCGAACTTGCGTCCGGCGCCGCAGAAGGTTTCATAGCTGCTATCACCTAATGCGATCACGCCATAGCGCAAGCTTGGCTGCCACAGCCCCGGCTCTTGCATGGCCAGATATAATGGCGCAATAGTATCTGGTAAATCACCTTGTCCGGTGGTGGATGTCACCACCAGTACCACAGCCTCGAGGTATTGCTGCCAGTCTTCCAGCGAGCCTTCCTCATAGATATTGGCATCATGCCCTGCGGTACGCAAAATCCGTTCGGCCTCGTCAGCCACCAGTTGTGCATTGCCATACACGGTGCCAACAAAGATCCCCACCCTAGCCATAGAGTTCCCTTGGTTATGAAAGTTAACTCATCTTGGCGTGTGGTGGGGTTTTGTGCAAGCCGGTTATGTCACAGGATTTTGCGCAGGCCAGCCAAATTGTTGCATCAGGCTCTGCCAGGTGTCGTCCCACGGCGCGTTAATCTGCAGCAATTCACCGGTCACCGGGTGTGGCAAGGTCAAACTGCTGGCATGCAACATCAAGCGCCCGGCACCACAATGCTCTTTCAGCGCTCGATTTTGCTTAAGATCGCCATGGGTGGTATCGCCCATGATCGGATGACGCAGATGGCTCATATGACGACGCAGCTGATGCTTACGGCCAGTTTTCGGCTGGAGCTCAACCAAGCTGTAGCGCGATGTCGCGTAACGACCAGCGGAATACGGCATCTCGACCGTTTGCAAACCGCGATAGTGGCTAACCGCCGGCTGCGCCGTGCGCTCTTGACTAGCAAACTTATCGGCAATCTTGTCCAGCTCTTCCACCAACGGATAATCCAACTCCGCTTCCCCAGTCAGATAGCCACGCACCACCGCATGGTAGGTTTTCTTGATCTGCTGAGTTTCGAACATGCCACTCAAGATACGCGCCACATCACTGGACAACGCCAGTAACAAAACGCCTGAAGTTGGCCGATCCAGACGGTGCACGGTATACACATGCTGACCAATCTGATCACGCACGGTTTGCATCACCACCACTTTTTCATGCCGGTCAAGCCAGCTGCGGTGCACCAGCCAACCGGCCGGTTTGTTGATGGCAATGATATGCTCATCCTGATACAACACCGGCAGTACCGGTGCGCTTTCGGTCACGGCATCGGACGCGCCCTCAATCGACTCTGACGGCAACAGCGCGCTATCTGGGCCAGAGGCCGGGCAAGAAGAAAAATCGTGCATTAGGTTTCCTGATTGAGTAGTTCATCCAGCGCACGCAGTGGCGCCAGCAACCGGCTAATCTGCTCCTGCTCTTTGAGCGCCTCTTCAAAATACGGGGTGATCGAAAAGCGAGTCGGTAACCCCGCGCCAGCGTCCAACAACGCATGCATGCGCGGTAAAAAGACCCACTGCAACCACTCCTGTGCTTCCATAGTATCGATACTGAACGGCTCGACACTCTGAAAAGCCTGTGGCTCTGGCGGCAATTTCTGCCACAAAGCCAATTCCATCATCACCAGCCGGATATCCTCCAGCAACTGACGAACTTGCTGCTCGCGTTCCATAATCCTTCCTCCGGTAAAAAATGGGGGCCAAGCATACCACTGAACCCAGAACCTCCCTATAATTTAACGTTTACTGACTCAACCGTAACCCGCGAAGACTACGACGCCATGACTGCAGCCCTGACAGAATTGCTCACCCGCGCACAGGTAAAAGCCTGTTTTTACGATCTGGGCCGTCGCCCGTATCCTTTATCGTTAGCTACCTTCGGCGTGTTGGAGAATCAGCAGCGCCCTTATCCTTATCCGCTTCGCGGCCAAGCGCATTTGGCACTGTGCTGCCAACGCCCCAGCGAAAGTGAACCGTCCATCTGGTTTTTACAGATTAATTTAGATGAGCGCGGACTGCTGATCCCGGAAGAGTGCGCCCGTTTTGCGCGCCTGCTGCTCAATACCCTGGGAGCCGATCTCAGCCGCGAGCCGCACACCGAAGAGGAGAAAAACGCACTGGCGCAGCATCCGCAGCACTGGCAACCGTCTCCTGAGCGGATGGCAATGTTTCATGCGCTGCTAGCGCGTGATTTGCACCAACCCGCCTCCCGCTATTATGAGCATGCGCAATTTTATCTCAGTGGCAAGGCAGGATGGGAAAATTGGCACGGTGTCGGGTTACAAGGGTTAGCGGATGTAGTGGTGCGCTGTGGTCAAGAGCAAAACCATGCCTTGCTGTGCCAAGCCTTAGCCCACGCACCCGAGCAAGCCTTGCAGGGGATCTGTTTGTGCTTGGAGCAAAGTGATATTAGCCGCGAGATGGCGCAAGTCTTATTACAACGCCAGCACTTACAGCATCAAAACCCTGAGGCCGATACTGAAAGCCGCCTATTGCTGTTACGTGCATTGGCCTATGCGCCGGATCTACCGGAGATCCGCGATTTTATCGTACAGCAATTACGCCAAGCCGATGTGAATGCCTGGTTGATCGTGCTAACCGCGCGCTTGATCCACCGCTTGAGCGATCCGCAGATCTTGCCGGTGTATCTGGAAGCGTTAGCAGGATCGCCACTGTTTGGTCGTCTGTACCCAGAAGTGATCACCCAGCCATTTTTGCGTAGCCAGATTTTTGCCATGCTACAAAGCGAAAGTGCGCCACGTGCGCTGATTGATGCGTTAACCGCATTACAGCAACAACTGCAGCTCAGAGCAGAATAAGTCGAGAATAAAGCGAATTAGATTAAGAGAGAAAAGAGAAAGGGGCACCGTATGGTGCCCCTTCCTGGTCTTGCTACAGCTGATCCTGCTGCGAATCGGTGCTCCCTGCATCATTCCGTGATACCGCCAAATCCGTTGGCTGAGTCCTTCTCGGGTTCTCCGCATCCGTGGAGCTGTCCTTTTAACCTTCCCGGTTATCTTCCTTGGCCATCCCTATGCGGTCAGACTTCTTGTCTGACGTCCATCTCCGTCCTGGAGGTGTCCTTTGCTTTATCCTTAAAGCATCCGCTCCCTCGTCCTGAGGCTGCATCCTCATTTCATCCTGAAATGTGTCCTGCATCATCCTGATACGTTTACAATCCAGTAAACGAGGCCCGAATCCTTCGGGTGTCCAATCCTGTATGGGCTCCGCCATACGTCTTCTTCCTGAAGACATCGATATCCGTTCGATGAATTAATCATATCCCCTTTTATTCTCTTCTCAATCCACTGTGCGCTTACAGCGCCAAACATTTCTGGATGTTTCGTGAGAATAAATATCTTAACTGCATGATTAAAAACAAATTAGATAAAAAAGCAAACGATAAAAAGCACAGCACAAATGAGGATAATCCCACACCGCGTGTAGGATATCTCGCACAAATTCAGCAGAGATATCGCAAGCAGCAAAACTACGTTACCGGTAACTTGTCAAGGACTTTTGTCCGCATTTACTGATTTTTTGTGTGACAAGTGCACTATTTGTACAACAAGAAATGTCGAAACTGACGGCGGTTGTTGCAAAACAATCCGCAAACTAGGAAGTGCACTGAAGAGGGGCAATGCGCCTCTGCTCACAGCCCAGCGTAAGGGCCGTGCGGTGATGTGAACTTTATGTATAAAAATGCAATTGGCTATGACGTAAAAAAAGACCGGTACTCACGTCAGTCAATGCCGCACCGCGAATGCCAGCCACATCGCAAAAGCCAACGAACAGCCTCAGTATCCCTTACATAAGAAACTTGCATGAGAAACTTATATAAGAAGAAAGGGGTATCGTCGAAACGATACCCCTCTCAGGTCTTGCTACAGCCATCCTGCTGCAAAGTGTGCTCCCTGCATCACTCCGTGAATCTCACCATATCCTATGGCTTGTCCTTTATGCTCTTCAATCCGTGAAGCTCTCCTTTTGTCGTCCTGACAATCGTCCTTGTACCGTCCTTGCGTCGCCGTACTGTCCTTATTCCGGCTCACTTCTCCATCCTGGAGGTGTCCCTGACTTCATCCTGAAGTATCCACTTCCTCATCCTGAGGCGCATCCTGATTCTTCATCCCGAAGAAGTCCGTTGTCATCCTTAACCAACCCGCATCCTTACCGGTTGCATCTGCATTACTGCAGCATCCTTGAGATATCCTGATCACGTGAACTCATCCTGAATTCCGGCTCTTTCATCCTGAAACAGCCACCGCATCCGTGGTTATCCTTGTCGTTATGCTTGCTTCCTGCCGACGCCCTTAAGACTACCTTTCTGCATAGTTTTCACAAGCGATATATCAAATAGTTATGTGTGATGTATTCGATTACTACGCAAAACATACAAATTAACTAATTGAATTATATTAAAAACGCTTTTTACATAGCGCAGTAACCGGTCAAAACCCGTTCCATAACTCGCACAACTACTGTAGGAAATATCTTACAAAACATATGGCCAATATCGCAATCTGCTGAATCGGTTTTAGAATAAGTCAACCCCATGGGCACAATTCGCTAAATTGAGCACACACTGCTAAACGCTAAAATCGACATAATCTCTATTTTGATCTAGACGTTGATTGACGTTTTGCAGCAACACTGGCCGCGTTCAGACCCATGCCACCGCTATGCGCGTGATGATGCGGTTAACGATGATGGGGTAAGGGCTTTTTTGTTAGATAAAGAAGCGTTACATAAAGAAGCGTTATATAAAGAAGGCTGAACGAGCGACGTGCACGCGAGATCGAGATAAGGAAAGGAAAAGCGATGAATGATGTAAGCCGCGAACTGGAGCAAGTATTACAGCAACTAAAAGCCGAGGGAAAACAGCCTTCGGTAGCCCTGCTGAAAAGCCGTCTCAGCCAGCCAGTCCCACTGCCGGTGATTGTCAGTGTACTGGCGCGCGATAAAGCCGGCCATAATCCGCTCGCTACGCCTGCGGAAGCAACAACTGAGCCAACACTTACGGAGCGTGTGAGCCAGTTAGAGCAGCAGGTTGCAACGCTACAAGCGCAGTTAACTACGCTCCTGTCAGCCCAAAATACGCAATAAGCGTACGCGGAAACAACAGCACGTTGGCGTTAGGAACAACCGACCTCACGCCAACCGCTGCGCATAGCAGGTTAGCTCTCGATTCTAGACATAACCATCAGGCACTTACAGCTCAGCGATACGCGGCTGCAAACCGCCCAAAAAGGCGACCAGATTGTCAGCCAGCACCGTGTGCTCGCTACTGCCCAGACGCTCAAGAACTACCGCGCCAGTGAGGTTACAGACCGACACTATCTGGTTATCATCATCGGTCAGCGCAACAAATAAGGTTGGCGTGCATTTTCGCTGACGCTGTGCCACCAGATGCCCAATCAGATTTTCCTGTAAACGAGACCAATCCTCTTCGTTCCAGACCTGCAACAAAATCAGGGCATGATTCTGCCAGTTCACGGCCATATCGGCGGCAAACTGGGCGCTGAAATAGGCGTGGATATCCTCTCGAATTTGAATATCAAGTGCCTGTTCGACGGCCTGTAAGTTGATGTCCTGACAACGCGGTTGTGGTTGCCAATACACCCGCTCACTATCCTGAGACACCACACAAGGTGATGAAATATCGCACAAACTGACACTCTGCGGCAGCGTTTGCATGTTATTCTGCCAACACTGCTCATAGCGCAGATTTAACTGTTGCAGGGCATCTATCACTTGCTGTTGCACTTGATCTCGCATCGTCTTACTCAGAATTTGGGGTAAACTGCCAGATATTGTAACCGACACTGAGCAGAAATCATGACCAAATACCACAATGATCCGGCGCTGCAGGGATTAACGCTGGGAAAATCCACGGACTACTGTGATCAATACAACCCGCAGTTGCTGCAACCGGTACCGCGAGCGCTCAATCGCGACGACCTGCAGCTGACCGGCTCGTTGCCTTTTTCGGGTGCCGATCTGTGGACGTTGTATGAATTGTCATGGCTGAACAATAACGGTGTGCCACAAGTGGCCATCGGCGATGTGTATATTCCGGCCACCAGCCGCAATCTGGTGGAGTCGAAAAGCTTTAAGCTGTACCTGAACAGCTTTAACCAGACTCGTTTTGCCGATTGGGAAAGCGTGGCGGCCACCTTACAACGCGATCTGAGCCAGTGCGCTGAGGGTGACGTAAAAGTGCTGCTGCACCGCGTGGATGCCTATCCAGGTCAAGCGATTGCCGATTTCCCTGGCGAATGTATTGATGAGCAGGATATCGTCATTGATGACTACCATTTCAATGCCGATTATCTGCAAGGTGCTGCCAGCCAAGCCAACGGTGAGCCAATGCCCGTGGTTGAAGAAACACTGGTCAGCCATTTGCTTAAATCTAACTGCCTGATCACCCGTCAGCCGGATTGGGGCTCTGTCAGCATTCATTATCGCGGCCCGCAGATTAATCGCGAAGCCCTGCTCCGCTATTTGATCTCGTTCCGTAGCCATAATGAGTTTCATGAGCAGTGCGTTGAGCGGATCTTTACCGATCTCAAACGTTTTTGCGCGCCTGAAAAACTGACCGTGTTTGCACGCTACACCCGCCGTGGTGGACTGGATATCAATCCGTTCCGCTCTGATTGGGAAGCGATGCCGGCGCAAAACCGCCGTTTGGCGCGTCAGTAATGTGATCGTTCACGATGCGGTATGCTTGGTTTCAGATACCGCATCCGTTACACTAAGAATAATTATTTTAGCCAATAAAAAAATCAATTTACTCTTAACAAATAACTAAGATATTTGCGATGTGGCGTGTTTTTTTTCTTCTGTTGTTCTCTTTTTTTTCTACCGGTAGCTATGCCATATCCCTTGATGATTTATCAACGTATGAGCCGACGCCGGAATTAGTTCAGGCAGAAGAACTGTTAAAAACAGACCCAGCGCTGGCGCTGGAAAAACTCAATGCGTACATTGAGAAGCCTGATCGCGGCCTGACCGCCAGTAATTCGGTGCGTAACCTGAGCCTACAATACCTGCAACAAAGCCGCGAAAATATGCTTCAAGCGCTGTTGCTAAAAAGCCAAGCACAAAACAAAACCGGAAATCACCGCGGCGCCTTAAAAACGCTAGATTACCTGATGCAACTGGCGAAGAACCTCAATAACTCGCATATCCAAGCCAAAGCCACATTGCTCAAGGCGCAGTATCTTTGGTTACAAACCGGTAATCCCCAAACTGCGTTACAGACACTGGCGCAATCCAACCTAACGCAAAATTTAACGCACTTATCTGCCAGTGTGCAGGTGCAATATCAGCTGCTGATGGCATCGATTTACCTCGATACGCTCTCGCCTTCACACCAAAAAGGCAGCATTCCACAAATTCAGGCATATCTGCACGATGCGCACGCGCTACTGAATAAAGTCAGTGAACCGCGCTTAAAAATTGAATATTACTTGGCAGAAAGTCGTCTAAATACTCTGTTGCAACATCGCAATGCCACACAAGAAGCATTAATGACCGCGATGGGCCTCGCCATCGCGCATCGAGAAGACGATTTGGTGGCCGATGCCCAATTGCAACTGGCTAACTTCTATGTCACGTATGGCGGCTACTCACTGGCCTTGAACTATGCCTCGCGCGCCGCGGGATTTTATGAAAAAGTGGGTGAAAAAAGCAGCCTTGTGAGTGCATTAAAGCTGATTGGTCATATCCACAGTTATGAAGATCGCCCTAATTTGGCGCTGGTCAATTACCTTAATGCCATTGATTTGGCCAATACAGCCCCCAATCCAGGAAAGTTGATTGATATTAAACTCGGCACGGCGTTTGTTTATTTACAGCTAAACGAGTTAGAAAAAGCCAAAGAATATATCGATCAGGTTGATAACATCATTAGCGCAGATAAAAAAGCGGGCCCATTGCTACACCCAGTCTATTTGCTATTAAAAGGCGAATATTTACTGCGTAGCGATAAAATAAAACCGGCATTAAGTGTCATCAATGAGGGGTTAAAAGAAACACCACCCGATGATCTGAGCTTGCGCAAATATGCATATTCATTATTAATTCAAGGTTATCAGAAAATAGGTAACCGTAATCAGGAAAATGCGTATTTACAGGATAAAGTTAAATTACTCGAGCAGATTCGTTCGCAACAAGTCGAGTTCAATGCCGAAACCCTGCTACAGCATGAGCAGTTGATTGACAAAATTAATACCAATCATGAATTACAAGCCAGCTACCAGTCACTGGAGCGGCAATATTCACGTGGCCGCAAACTTAATCAATTACTGCTCTGTGCCATATTAGTGGCGGTTGTAGCCATGTGTTACTTCATGATTGTCACTTCCGCTTATCGTGGCGCTCTGAGCCGTAACCGCAAAATCGGTTTTAGTCATCCCCGTACTCACTTGGCCAATCAGCGCAAGCTCAATGCCACGCTACCGGGCTACTTACAAGGCACGGTGCGCTTGTGCGAACAAGCAATCACAGGCGAACAGACCAACGTGTTGGACGACAACCCGTTTAAAGATTTACGCCTGAAAGTGGCGCTGATCCGCCTAAATTGGTTAACTGAACTACGGTTACGACCTGATTTCAGTTATCAAGCCATTGTGAAACTCGAAGGCGAGCTTGGGGACTACCTGCAAGCAACCTTAGGCAGCCGTGGGCAGCTGTTCCATCTGAATGACAGTGGCTTTTTATATGTCGAGCCGGGTGATGTGAGCCCGTCACCGGAAGAGTTTGCCGAGTACCTGTTGCGCACCTGCGAGCAATTCCCGCAGTACAAAGCGCCGGCCGGACAAATCAGTATTGGTGCCTGCCACTACCCACTGCTGCCACGGGCAATCAGTGGCGTACAGTTACCAGAATTGCTTAACGTGTTACAATTGGCGCAAACCGCAGCCGCACAACTTAATCAGCAATATGACCAGAACCATTGGGTGATGTTGTTACCGATCCCGACCGCCACACCGGCGTGTTTCCAGGGGGATCTGTATGTTGCCTGTCTGGACGCTATCCGGCGCGGGCTGATTAAAGTTGCCCATTCCGATACCCCCAATCCGGTCGACTGGGTCACCTTACTGGCACAATACTCGTCGCCAGCTCACACTCCTGCGAGGCTGGCCACAGTGGGTGAATAGTCAATGCGGTGAATTAGCGGTATATTCTGTCAACATTAACAGGCTAAATCTATGACTCAAACTCCGCAGGCTCAGGCGATGGATAGCATGACTGATTTACACCGGCAACTGGCTCAAATTCAGGATCACTATCAGCAACTGTCACGCAAAAGCATGCGGGAAAGTGAATTGTTACGTCGGGTATTGGGCCGACTGGCGCAATCACTGGAAGGATCGGACAGCGAGCTGGATCGCTTGTTGACCGACATCCGAATCGATCTTGATCGCACCAAAGACACCTCGTTGATGATCCCCCGTCTGGCTCTGCTGGAGCGTCTGGCATTTAAATACAGCCAGCAGCGTCTGACCCATAACAAACGCATCAATGAAGCGGTACTGCATACCGCCGAATGTCTGAAAGCCACTGCCGCTTTGCCACCACAGCTGCGCCAAGATGTGGTGATGCTGCTCGATCGCCAGCAAAACCCGGAGCAAATTGATCGCATCGAGCGGATCTTGAGTCTCTCCGAGCGTGCTATCCGGTTGCTGGCCTCATTAGGCGATCAGCAAGATGCGCGCCCAGCGCCAGCAGCGCTGCAGCAAGACACGCTGCAAAAAATGTCTGATGAGCTGCAACACCTGATCTCCGAACTGGATTTTGACTCTGATGCCGGTGAGCGTCTGCTCGAGATCCGCAATCAGCTGCTGATTGGCACCAGCGTGCAGCAATTGGTGCACTACAGCTTTGAAATCATCGAGCTAATTTTGCAAGGCACCCGCACTGAGCGGCGTTTATCACGCCGTTTTCTGGCGGCACTGAACGATGATTTAAGCGCCTTGCATCAAAGCATGAATAAATCGATGGAATCGGCCTACAGCGACCACAAAGGGATGCAAGGCTTGAACCGCGAGATGCAAGACACCCTGCAATTGCTAGAGCGCGCACCGAATCTCTCCGGTGAACAGGTGCAATTTGCCTTACAGCAACTGCGCAGTATTACCGAGCGTCACCATCGCTTGTGTCAGCAGATGTACAGCTCCATCGAACGTTCACAAAGCAACGAAGGACGCCTGTGCGCCATCATCGAGCAGACCACTGATTACCGTAATCGCTTGCTCGATCAACAGCACCGGCTATTCCTCGATCATCTGACCAAAGTGTACAACCGAGCTGCGCTGCAAGAGCGTTTGGATTTGGAGTACAAACGCTGGCAGCGCTATCAGCAGCCGCTGTGGTTTGTCATGGTGGATATCGACCGCTTTAAAGATCTGAACGATACTTATGGGCATCTGGCCGGCGATAAAGCGTTAAAAATCATTGCGCGCGCCATTCAACAATCGCTGCGCGAAACTGACTTTATCGCCCGTTTCGGTGGTGAAGAGTTTGCCTTGCTGATCTCGGATATGTCGCCGGACGAACTGAGTATCAAGCTCGAAGAGATCCGCGAGAAAATCAGCCAGTTACCATTTAAGTTCCACGCAGACAAAGTCTCCATCACAGTGTCGCTCGGCGCCAGTGAGTTACAAAGTGGTGACACCATCAGCACTTGGCAAGAACGAGCGGATAAGGCGTTGTACCACGCGAAAAACAACGGCCGAAATCAAATCTTCATACATTGAGAGTTGGCATCACCGGCCGCGCAGGCTAACGTGTCGGTACGGCAATCTCGCTTAGGTTGCCGTACACAACATGTAAAGTGAATACGCCTCACTATCAGGTTGCTGTCGTTTTCAATTGAAAGGAGGCATTCTTGATTACTCACCTCAATCCCATCGGTACGATGGATCAACTTTCCCAGCTCGAAGTGGACATGCTCAAACGCACCGCGTCCAGCGAGCTGTATCAACTGTTTCGTAACTGCTCCCTCGCAGTACTGAACTCGGGTAGCCAGACCGATAACAGCAAGGAGCTTCTGGCCAAACACAGCAGTTTTGACATCAACGTGGTGCGCCGTGAGCGCGGCGTTAAACTCGAATTGATCAATCCGCCGGAAACCGCGTTTGTCGACGGTAAAATTATCCGCGGCCTGCACGAACACCTGTTTGCGGTGCTGCGCGATATTCTGTTTGTGAACGGCCAGCTGGCCGCGATGCCCCACCTGCAACAACAGCTGCAAAAAGACTCGGTGCATATCACCAATCTGGTGTTCGCTTTGCTGCGTAACGCCAAGGTGTTGCACACTGGCGAATACCCGAACATGGTGGTGTGCTGGGGCGGCCACTCAATCAATGAAGGCGAATACCAGTACGCCCGTATGGTCGGCCATGAGCTTGGCTTGCGTGACCTGAATATTTGCACCGGCTGTGGCCCTGGCGCGATGGAAGCGCCGATGAAAGGCGCCGCGGTTGGGCATGCCAAACAGCGCATCAAAACCGGCCGCTTCTTAGGCATTACCGAGCCGTCGATTATTGCCGCTGAGCCGCCTAACCCACTGGTGACCGAGCTGGTGATCCTGCCGGATATCGAAAAGCGTTTGGAAGCCTTTGTGCGTATGGGCCACGGCATCATCATCTTCCCGGGCGGCGTCGGTACGGCTGAAGAGCTGCTGTATATCCTCGGCATCATGTTGCATCCAGATAACCGCGAGCAGCCAATGCCGATTGTGCTCACCGGCCCGAAACAGAGCGAAGCCTATTTTCGCACCTTGGATGCCTTCATTGGCAAAACCTTGGGCTCTGAGGCGCAAGCGCGTTACCAAATCGTGGTCGATAATCCGGTGAAAGTGGCGCAAATCATGAAAGAAGGCATGCCGGCGGTGAAAGAACACCGCATGCAAACGGGCGATGCTTACAGCTTCAACTGGTCACTGAAAATTGATGATGCATTCCAGCAGCCGTTTGAACCGAGCCATGAGAATATGCGTCAACTGAATCTGCATCTGGCACAACCGGCCGCCGAACTGGCCGCAGATCTTCGCCGCGCGTTCTCCGGTATTGTGGCCGGTAACGTGAAAGATAAGGGTATCCAAGCCATCGAAAAATACGGCCCGTATCAGATAGATGGTGATAAGCAACTGATGCAGGATATGGATCAATTGCTGGAAAGTTTTGTCCACCAGCACCGGATGAAACTGCCGGGCAGCGCCTACGTGCCTTGCTATGAAATATTGAAATAACCGTTAGCCGCGCGCCGCTGGTCGGTGTCGCGCTCTACGGGGTTTTCCCTATATCGCTATCATTGCCGCACAACGGATAAACGCAGCGTCATCTTTCACGATGCGCTACGTTTTTTATCCCCCACCTGCGGTTATTCGCCGTTATCTGGCCCTATCCTTTTCCCTGCCTTATTTGCGCTACCATGCCGCGCTCAAGTACCATCAACGGATGACGACAGCCTCACGGCTGCCATGTTTTTGATTAACCTGACCAACCGCTCTCTTTTCCCTGCTAGCAGAGCAACGCTTATCAACAGGGAAATATACCCAAACAACGTGGAGTTGCAGGTAGGTGGCACATAAGTGAATTCCCATACGCATAAGTAAACGCTGTGATTGGGGTGAACGAACATCGCCAACACCGCGGCTGCTTCAAGTAGAAAGGGTATCGGTAGCGTCAGGCTAACCTGAGATGGGTTTAACCGATGACGATTCATTTACTGGTGGTGGATGCCCTGAATCTTATCCGCCGCATTCATGCCGTGCATGAAAGCCATAAGACTTCGCCCGAACAGCCAGTGGATATGGCGCGCTGCATCAGCCAAAGCCGCAATGCGCTCGAGCAGCTGTTGCAGCACACCCAGCCAACGCATGCCGTGGCGGTGTTTGACAGCGCGCTGCGCGAACCTGGCTGGCGTCACCAGCTGCTGCCCAGCTACAAAGAGGGACGACCGGCCATGCCGGACGATCTGGCGGCAGCATTAACGCAGTTTCAAGATGCCTTTGCCGAACAGGGCGTGGCCAGTTTAACCGCACAAGATGATGAGGCCGATGATTTGGCCGCCACGCTGGCATGGCAAGTGTGCAGCCGCGGGCACCAAGCCACCATCGTATCCACCGATAAAGGCTATTGCCAGTTACTGGCACCTACCTTGCAAATTCGCGACTACTTCCAAAAACGCTGGTTGGATCAGCCCTTTGTTGAGCAAGAGTTTGGCGTGGCACCGGCCCTGCTTCCCGACTATTGGGGATTGGCCGGTATTAGCAGCAGTAAAATTCCCGGAGTTGCGGGGATCGGTGGCAAAACTGCCGCTACACTGCTCAACCGCTATGGCTCACTCGAGGCTGTACTCGCGGCCACCGACCATTCACCGGCGCTGCTCAAAAAGCTGAGTGACCAAGGCGAGATGGCACACCTGTGCCGCCAAGTGGCAACGCTGCGCCGTGATCTGCCTCTTGGGATCAACTTGCAGCAGTTACGTTGGCAAAAAAAATCCTGACCTTAAGGTCAGGATTTCCTGTTTCACTGAGCGCATATTCAGCGGCTCAAGCACGTCATCGTCATGCGTAAAGACCATTACTCGTCATCGCGATAGCGGCGGTAAGCATTGGCTTTTGGACTGGTCGCCGCCCAAATACGGCGCACGTGCACGGTGATCTCTTCACGGTCATGATACAGCTGCTTAGCGGCAATCTGCGCATTGACGCCATTGTCTTTCAGCGCCGTCTGCATTTTTTCCAGAATATGGCTCACTTCCTCATAGCGCTTTTTCATTGGCAGCTTGAGGTTGAAAATCGCCTCACGGCACCAGCCGTTCACCAGCCAATCGGTCATCAGCGCTGCCACTTTGGC
This sequence comes from Plesiomonas sp. ZOR0011, assembly GCF_000800945.1. Lineage (NCBI taxonomy): Bacteria > Pseudomonadati > Pseudomonadota > Gammaproteobacteria > Enterobacterales > Enterobacteriaceae > Plesiomonas > Plesiomonas sp. ZOR0011. The sequence continues at coordinate 39,763 of NZ_JRKB01000072.1, read as the reverse complement.
CGGTTTTTCCACCATGTCACACACCAACCATGCAATATTGGAGCGTGGTGGCTGGAACTTAAAGCCATCTTCACGGCAGTGTGTTACCTGACCGGTCATCATCAGGCTTTCGGCCATTGGGCCGTTATCCACTGCGTACACAAACATGCTGCGCTGTACCAACTGATAGGTCCAACCGCCAGGGCAAGCACCTAAATCTACCGCCCACATGCCAGAGCCCAAACGCTCATCCCACTCATCGTGTGGCACAAACAGGTGCAACGCTTCTTCCAGCTTCAGGGTAGAACGGCTTGGCGCATCGGATGGGAATTTCAGACGCGGGATCCCCATGTACAACGGCGAGTTATTGTTGCTGTAGGAATAACCGACATAGCAGCAGCCCGGCGCGATGAAAAACACATGCAGCACCGGACGATAAGGGTTTTCCTTGTTCAGCAAAATACCGGCTTTACGCAGCGCCGCGCGCAGCGGAACCGAGAATTTACGGCAGAACTTAGACAGCTCTTTGGCTTCATTGGTGTCTGGCACTTCTACGCGCAGCTCACCCGGGCCTTCAATCACGTTAGTCAGCATGCCAACGATCGGCGTGATCCGATCTTCTTGCGGCAGATCTTTAAGCAGTTCACCCACCACGATCATCTGACGGGCAAAGATCAACGTCTTAAACGGGATCTCCTGCGCCAGCTTATCGGCGTCTTCATACTGATAACACTCAAACAGCACATAGCCGCTGTTATCTTTTACGCGGGCAAAACCATAGACCCCGAGTTGGGCGGCTTTATCCGTAATCTCCGCCGCACACTCTTTCTCAAAGCCTGGACGACAATACAGCGCCAGTTTATTCATGCGCGGTTCTCCTCAACTGTAATAATTTGCTCAGCAGCACCAGCCAACCGGCCAGAAAGCTCACGCCCCCGACCGGAGTTAACCACACCAGCCAATGTAGGCCGGACAATGCGTAGGCATACAAGCTGCCACTGAATAATAAAATGCCAAGTACCCACCACAAGCAGCCGAGATCCAGCCGCTGACGCGGATACTGCAAACCTAAAACTCCCACCGCCAGCAGTGCTGCGGTGTGAAACATCTGATAATTCAAACCCGTCTGGATCAAGGTCATCTGCGCCGCAGCCAGTGAACGGCTCAGCACATGAGCACCAAAAGCGCCAAACGCGACGACAAAAAATCCGCTCAGTGCACCAAACGGCAGAATAAATCGCAGCATCATGCTCTCCTTATCATCCCTGTCTGCTGTTAAGACCGCCGCGCCAGCATGGCGCTCACGGTTATACGCTGCGAAGTCGCAGCATGTCTTGTTCTTGCTGCGCCCGCGACAACATCCATTGCCGGAAGGCGGCTATTTTACCCAGTTCCGCCTGCGTGTCATGGCAAACCACATAAAAAGCGTTTTTACTCATCAACACATCATCAAACGGACAGACTAAGCGACCGGCTTTCAGCTCCGGTTGCGCCAGCACATTGTTAGCCAGCGCCACCCCTTGGCCATGAATCGCCGACTGCAACACCAGCGCCGTATGGCTGAAAATCGGCCCTTGATTAACGTTGATATCAGTCAGCCCTAACTGGCGGGTAAAGGCTTGCCAATCACGGCGCGAGGTGTCATGCAATAACGTATAGTGCACCAAATCATGCGGTGAAAGCAGCGGATGCTCGCCGGTCAGCAGCGCCGGTGAACACAGCGGGATCAGATACTCGTTACATAACAGGTCAACGCGCAGCCCGAACCACTTACCGCGGCCATAATAAATCGCCACGTCCACATCATCGGTCAGCGAACCTTCATCAATGTCTACCGCCTTGATGCGCACATCAATATCGGGGTGCGAGGCATTAAAATCCGCCAGCCGCGGCACCAACCATTGAATGGCGAAACTGGCCGGCAAGCTGACGGTCAAGGTGCCCTTGGCGGTGCGCGCTAACAACTTTTCGGTGGCATCGGACAACGCCGTGAAAATTTCCTTCATATCGAGGAAATAGGCCTGCCCTTCTTCGGTCAGCAGCAGCGAACGATTACGCCGCCGGAATAATTTTAGCCCCAGAAATTCTTCCAAAGCCTTAATCTGATGGCTGACAGCAGCCTGTGTAACAAACAGTTCCTCGGCTGCCCGGGTAAAGCTTAAATGGCGCGCGGCGGCTTCAAAAACTTTGAGCGAGTTGAGCGGCGGAAGTCGTCTTGACATACCCATAACCATTCAGCAACATATTAGATATTCTAATGTTGGGCATTATAATTTGTCCGTTGTTGAAGGGCTAGCAAATCCCTATATTAACCCACGCGGTCTGAGCCTAAACGGCAAGTAGCTCTTCGGAGATACTTTAGGTTCAAAGACATGCAATGTTGTGTTTGCACGTTGTCCGGTTTTTCCGGGCAGGTGACGAAAGTCACCATGTTTCACTTCCTGTACAATTTTGACCCTGTCTGTCAATAGTGAATTCTTTCCGCACTGCCTTTTGGCGGTGCTTTTTTTTATCTGTCATTTAGCCCGCCCTTGCACTGTCGCTGTGATCGCGCCAAGATCACCGCCAGAATTGATTGCCACTCAGATCAGATTACCGTCATGACCTTTGCTTTTGCTCCCGACTCGTTCCGCCGCCAATTTCCGGCATTGCAGGATAACGCTGGCGTCTACCTCGACAGCACCGCCACCATGCTCAAACCGCTGCCAGTGATTGAGGCCAGTGATGCCTATTACCGCAGCAATGGCGCAACCGTACACCGTAGCCAGCATCAGGCAGCAGCCAGTGCTACGCGCCGCTTTGAACATGCACGAAGCGCGTGCGCTGCGCTACTCAATGCGCCCGACCCACGCCAGATTATTTGGACGCGCGGAACCACTGAGGCCATCAACATGGTGGCCAATGGCTATCTGCGCGATCGCCTGCAACCGGGTGATGAGATCTTGGTCGGTGCGATGGAGCACCACGCTAATTTGGTGCCGTGGCTGCTGCTGGCAGAACAAACCGGCGCGACAATCGTTCGTCTGCCGATGACTGAAGAGTTGCTGCTCGATATCTCGGCGCTGCCAGCCCTGCTGAACGCACGCACCAAACTGGTGGCCGTAGGCATGGTGTCGAATGTCACCGGCAGTCGCCAGCCGGTAGAGATGATTATCCGCGCGGCGCACGCGGTTGGCGCGGTGGTGATGTTGGATGCAGCGCAGGCGGTGGCGCATGAAGCGGTGGATGTGCAAGCTCTGGATGCGGATTTTGTCGCGTTCTCAGCACACAAGCTCTACGGCCCGACCGGGGTTGGTGTGCTGTACGGCAAGATGGCGCTGCTGGAAAACATGCGCCCGTGGCATGGCGGCGGCAAAATGATCCAGCAAGTCAGCTTCGATGGCATTACACTGGCGCCGATCCCGCAGCGTTTTGAAGCCGGCACCCCCAACATCGCAGGTATTCTGGCTTTTGATGCGGCCCTAGAGTGGTTGGCGCAACAAGATCTGGCCGCCGCCGATCAGCATGCCTGCGCCCTCGCGGCAACGGCGGTGCAGCAGATGCAAGCCATTGATGGGCTGCAGCTGTATCGTCCGCCACACGCCAGCACGATCATCGCCTTTAATGTCGCAGGGCTTCACCATGGCGATCTGGCCACGTTGCTAGCGGAACAAGGGATTGCGCTACGCGCCGGTATGCACTGCGCGCAGCCGCTCACCGAAGCACTGGGCGTTTCCGGTACCGTGCGCGTCTCTTTTGCCCCGTATAACAGCGAGGCAGACGTCAGCGCCTTTATTAGCGCCTTACAGCGCGCCGTCGCGCTGCTACGCGAGGAATAACGAATACGCGAGGAATAACGGATGTTAGGTTCACACCCTTTTGGTACCCAAATCACGTGGTCTGAGCTAGAAAGTCGCTTTTCAGCCTGCAAGCTGTGGGAAGACCGCTATCGCCAACTGATCCTGCTCGCCCGTCAGCTGCCGAGCCTATCAGAGCAAGAGCGTGGCAGTCAGCTTGAGCTGTATGGTTGCGAGAATCGGGTCTGGCTGGGGATGCAAGTACAGCCCGATGGCCGCTTGCACTTTTATGCTGACAGTGAAGGGCGCATCGTAAAAGGCTTGTTGGCGGTCATTTTGACCCGTATCGAAGGCTTATCTGCAGACGATGTGCTGGCTCTCGATATTCCCGCGGCACTGGCCAGCCTCGGCATTGCCGATCAGTTGTCTAGCTCACGGGCGCAAGGCATTGAGGCGATCAGTGCCCGTCTTCATGAACTGGCACGTACCGCGCACGGCGCTTAAGCACTAATTTTTGCCAGCGACGCCAACAAAAACGGCAGCCACCACATTTCGTGGTGCTGCCGTTTTTACGTTATAGAACGCGGCGCTAGGCCGCGAGACTCATCACTGTCATACATCAGCACAGTATTACATTGACGCGCTTACTCGCGCGGCCCACCACGCTCATCATTATTCTGCCCCGACATCGGATAAAAGCCCCCTAGCGGCGACATCTTCATCATCTGCTGCGACACCTGTGACCAGAATTGCATTTGCAGATTCTGCCACAGCGCTTGATGGTTTTGCGTCAGCTCAGTGAGCTCTTGCGGCGTCAGATCTAACTCTACCCGTAATTTCATCGTGGCATCCCTTCTGGTTAGTAACTGGCTATCGATACCCAAACAACGTGAAGTTGCAAGTCGGCGGCAAGTGCGTGAAACCCCATGAGCATAGGTAAACTATGTGATTGAGGGTGAACAAACGTAGCCAACACCGCAGCAGCTTCAAGTAGGAAAGGTATCGCTTAAACGTCTTCCGTTACGCTTATTCTTGCTCTTACATTTGCTCTTGCTATTAAATGGGCTCTTGCGCCCGAGCCTGCGCTTTAGCCAGCAAACGCTGGATCACGCGCGATACAGCAATAAAACCGAAGCAGGCCGTGACCATGGTCGCAGCACCAAAACCGGACGCACAATCCATCCGCTTCGGGCCTTCTGCCGTTTGTTTGGCCTGACAAGCGCTGCCATCGGCTTGCGGGTAAATCAAATGCTCAGATGAAAACACGCAATCAATGCCGAATTTGCGCTTCGGATTTTTGCTGAAATTATACTCTTGGCGCAAGATCCCACGCACTTTGGCCGCCAGCGGATCTTGAATGGTCTTGGTTAGATCAGCCACTTGGATCTGCGTCGGATCAATCTGACCGCCCGCACCGCCCACCATAATGACCGGGATCTTATTGCGCTTACAATATGCCAGCATAGCCGCTTTCGGGCGCACACTGTCAATCGCATCAATCACATAATCATAGCCACGGCTTAAATACTCGGCCTGATTATCCGGCGTGATGAAATCATCAATCAAATGCACCGCACAATCGGGGTTGATAGCGCGGATCCGCTCGGCCATCACCTCGATTTTGGCGCGCCCCACCGTGCCGCTCATGGCATGGATCTGACGGTTGATGTTGGTGACGCACACGTCATCCATATCAATCAGGGTGATCGCGCCAACTCCCGTGCGTGCCAGCGCTTCTGCCGCCCATGAGCCGACACCGCCGATGCCCACTACACAGACATGCGCCGCTCGCAGGATCTCCAACTCGCTGCGCCCGTACAGACGGGCAGTACCGCCAAAGCGTTGTTGATACTCCGCAGATGCGGTCTGCTGCTTAGACATCTCAGCTCCTCGCTTGAATTCATGCTGATGTTACAGTTTTAGTATGCCGGCACAGGCTTATAAGCGCCCATCGGCGGGCGATTTCAGCACCCATACCCGGCCAAAATGTTGATAGAAACCGGCTTCTTTCCCAGCATCATCACCGACACCGTGGTAAATATCAAAGTGGTTACCTTTGACGGCGCCGCCCACATCCAGCGCCAGCATCAAACGCATCTCATGTTTGCCGGTAAAACGCCCCTGTCCATCCAACAACGGCACTTCGGCCAGCAATACGCTGCCCGGCGGAATTAAACTCTTGTCACCGGCCACCGAGGCCTTGGCCACCAGAGGAATACCACTGGCACCCACCACCGGCGCGGCAGCGCGCGGCTCAAAATAGACATAAGACTGGTTTTGCTCAAACAGCTCTTGCACCTGCTGCGGCGTGTGTGTATTGGCCCACTTGCGGATCGCATCCAGTGACATCTGCTCGCGTGGCACTTCGCCGCGCTCAATCAGCACACGACCAATACTGGTATAAGCATACCCGTTTTTCCCGGCATAACCGAAGTAAGCCAGCGGCTCACCATTGCCAAAATCCACATAACCGCTGCCTTGCACTTCCATCATGAAGTTATCCAGCATTGAGGCGCTGTAGGCCAACTCCAAGCCTTTGCCCTGTAAGGCACCGTTATAAATTTCGGCGCGGGTAAAGCGAGCATTGCCTTTAGGCAGGGCATACAGCGGGTAACGGTATACCGCATCTGGCTTATGGCGCGCTTGCAATACTGGTGTGTAATACCCAGTAAATAGCACGTTGCCTTGATTATCGCCCCCCGCCATCAGGTAAGGTTGCAAGCCAAATTGCGCTAATTTGCGCGGATCTGCCCCTGCATCGAGCCAACGGTAAATATCGGCATAGGTGTGTTGCTGGCGAAAGTGCAGTGACGGCGAACCGAATTTCACATTTTCAACCTGCTGGGAAAATTCATTCTGGTTTTGCGGCAGCAAACGGCTGTTCACCTGTGCCACCGGTTTCAATGGCTGGGTAATTTCGCCATCTTTATATTGCTGACCGCGATCTGTCGGTGGCGCTTTCGGGGCGCAGCCCGCCAAGGCCAGCAACAGGCACGCCATCAGTCCAATCCCGCAGCGCGATGGGCGCAACGAATAGGTGGCGCGGGCCACTGTTGCCTCGGCAGAGGCGGTGAAACGGGCAAATACAGGTCGCACGTCAGACTCCCTTCTTTTATAACTGGATAGCGGTAATACCGGTGAACACCGGAAAATCGGCGAAAAATAGCAAACGGCGACGCAGAAAGAAATCACTTTCTGTGATCAGTGCTGGATTATCGGTACGGGATATTTACACCACTATCATGCGCCATTTGGAAACGCTCGCCAAGACACTAGGCAGTGACAACTGATTGCACTAAGCCAGCAGCCCAGCGAGCAGCGTCTTCCCTATTTTGTGGCCTGAATCAGGTTTTAACGTGGCTTTGTCGCAAAAAAACGAATTTTCGTCACATAAAAAGCTTGCATTCCCGCGGCTGGAGCGTATTATGCACTGCATCGGACGCGGGGTGGAGCAGCTTGGTAGCTCGTCGGGCTCATAACCCGAAGGTCGTTGGTTCAAATCCAGCCCCCGCAACCAATTCTTCTGACTGTTTCGGGTCAGAAAGCAAAAGCCACCGTAAGGTGGTTTTTTTGTACCTAAATTTCAGTCACGTCCATAGTTACCTCTCTACGTTCCTGCTCTATCTTTCCTCCCTACTCTCTAATTCCTACTTAGATGATTTCCTCGTCTTCGCTTTCTTTGTTTTTTTCACTCTCTTTGTTTTTTCGCCTTCTTGAGTGCGTGCTACTGGCATTCACTTTTTGTACCGCGGTGCACGAGAGCCAAGAGCGGGCAGTAAAAAATTCTGCGATAAAATTCTGCTAACTGCCCATATTGCCGAATCAAAGTGACAGCTTCCTTATCGAAAAACATGACTATGTGCGCGATCCCTTGTCTCCTGTGGATTACATGGCAGAATTCCACACTATGCCAACATGGCGTAAACATATAACTCCACAAAAATAAACACAGGCAGAGGCATATATCTTATATGTGGGATTAAAAAGCATGACGTAGTTAAAATTTACAATTGGTCATACTTTTTCAATTTACAAAACTTGATCCATATCAATTTTTATCTCCCCGCCATCCCTATGCTGCCCGCATGAGCCGAATAAATGACTGTTCGCATATTTAACCTGGTTAACAGCCCAGAGCTTTGGAGAATGCCCATGAGTACACCCACCGATCAGAATAAACCCGTCCGCTGGGGCGCCTATGTAGCGCTGGCCTTTGCCCTGATTTTCTTCTCCGGCGCGATGAAAAGCACCGGCTGGCAAGGTGTGTTTGACTTCACCACCCTGAACGGTACCTTCGGTAAACTGGTCAGCGGCGTGAAACAAACTGGCGATGCCATCACCACCTCTACCTCCACCCTGCGCGGTGCAGGCGGTGACGGTGCGATGGAAGGTTTCCTGTTTGCCTTTGGTCTGATCCCAACCGTAATGTTCGCGCTGGGTGTGATTAACGTACTGGAGCACTACGGTGCGCTGGATGCCGCACGTAAGCTGCTGTCTCCGCTGCTGCGCCCACTGATGGGGATCTCCGGTAACACCGGTCTGGCCATGATTGGCAGCCTGCAAAGTACTGACGTAGGTGCTTCTCTGACCCGTGCACTGGCCGATGACAAACAAATCACTGAACGTGAAAAAGACGTTTTCACGATGTTCCAGTTCTCTGCTGGCGCAATGTTGGTGAACTTCTTCTCCTCCGGTGCGGTGCTGTTCACCCTGGTGGGTAGCGATGGCAACTTGGCCGTTCCTGCATCTATCGGTACCTGTGTGGCGGTGATGTTCGTGATGAAGATTGTCGGCGCTAACCTGTTCCGCATTTACCTGAAAGCGACTGAAGGTAAAGGCGATTCCGAATCTGACACCACCAAGCCTGCCCAGACTAACGCCTAAGGAGCATCCTGATGACTACTCAAACTAAACCAATGATCACGGATATCTTTGTTGCCGGTGCGCGTAAAGGTTGGAACATTGCAACTACCAGCACCGTACCCAATATCCTGATGGCTTTTGTTATCATCAAGGTGCTGAAAATCTCTGGTGCGCTGGATCTGATGGCCGGTGTATTTGAACCTGTGATGGCGCTGTTCGGCCTGCCAGGTGAAGCAGCGGCTGTGCTGCTGGGCGGCTGGATGTCAATGGGCGGCGGTGTTGGTGTGGCAGTGAGCCTGTTCACTGATGGCATCCTGACCGGTGAGCATCTGGCCATTCTGGCTCCGGCTATCTACCTGATGGGCTCCCAAGTGCAATACGCGGGTCGTATTCTGGGCGTAATCGGCACCCGTGCCAAACTGATCCCTGTCATGATCGGTATTTCCGTACTGAATGCCTTCGGTGCGATGTTACTGATGCGTGTGATTATCTAAATCGAGGTGTATTGGATATGCAACTGAACGCTTATCTGGAAGAACTGAAACCGCTGATCAATATCGACTGCGGCACCAGCACGGTAGAAGGCGTAGCCGCCGTTGCTGAGATGATGGCACAGAAATACCGTGACTTGAACTGGCACACCGAAGTGGTTGATCTGGGCGCGAAAGCCGGCCCTGGCGTGTTGGCCACTAACCAGCCAAACCCAGACCATTTTGATGTGCTGCTGATCGGGCACATGGATACCGTATTCCCTGTAGGAACCGCGGCTGAGCGTCCAATGAGCACCGATGCCGAGCGTGCTTACGGCCCGGGCGTATCTGACATGAAAGCCGGTCTACTGAACATTCTGTGGGCACTGCGTCATCTGGATCAAGAGACGCTGCAGCGTCTGTCCATTGGCGTGCTGATGAACCCAGACGAAGAGATTGGCTCCATCCACTCTCACGAATGGATCGAATCGGTCGCGAAGAAAGCCAAGAAAGTGCTGGTAGCCGAAGCCGCCCGTGCGGATGGTTCTCTGGTTAAAGCCCGTAAAGGGATGGCACGCTACAAGATCACTTTCCACGGTAAAGCGGCGCACGCCGGTAACGAGCCAGAAAATGGCCGCTCGGCCATCAGCGAGATGGCGCACTGGATCTTGGCTATCAATGCGATGACCAACTTTGAATCCGGCACCACCTTGAACGTCGGGATCGTCAAAGGCGGTAACGGCGCCAACATCGTGCCAGATCACGCTGAATTGCTGGTCGACGTACGTTTCTGGGACAACGCGGAATACCACGAAGTCCACGCCAAATTGACCGCTCAGCAAGAGCAAGCGTTCATCGACGGCGTACGTATCACGCTGGAGCGCGAAGCGCACAAACCGGCGATGACCCCGTCAGCAGAGACCGAAGAGCTGATGGCTCTGGTTGAGCGTTGCGGCGCAGAAGAAGGTATCGAGATCACGTGGAAAGCTGTCGGCGGTGGCTCTGATGCTAACCTGACAGCAGCGCTGGGGATCCCGTCACTGGATGGCTTAGGCCCAATCGGCGCCGGCTTCCACAGTCCAGATGAGTATCTGGTGCTGGACAGCATCCTGCCACGCGTACGCCTGTTACAGCGCGTTCTGCGTAGCCTGTAAGGCAAAGCTAGGCTGACTAACGGCTCCTCGTGAGCCGTTTTTTTGTGGTGCGTTTTTTACAGCGTGCCTTTCTCAGCACCTCGGTTTAGCTATACCCAAACAACTTGGGTTTCTTATTTGTCCACGCCCTCTTGCCCACGCCTCTTCCCCTCACGTCGAGCACTGCACACGCTCATCTCATGCACGAATAATCATGCAATAGCACGGGTAGACAAAACAGACAATGAGATACAAATCACATTTTCATGTATTACGTTTTTGATTACTTAAAAATCAACAAGTTAAAATGGTAAGCAAATCTTTCAGTTCGTTACTGATTACGATACAGTCGAATAGGACACAATGAACGCTATTAAGCAATGGTGATAACGATGTTGAGGTTAAGGTTATGATGATTATTTCAGGTATTATGTTTGTTCTGGCTATTGGGCTGCTCGGCAGCTACGTGGTAATTACCCAGCGCCTGCTGCGCCAGTGGAAGATGCTGCCAACCAAACAGGAATATCTGAAAGCCCATCCGGGCTGCGAACTCTTCAGCAAGATAAAATGCAACCATTGTCATAGCCGGAAAATACATCACTTCGGCGTCGACCGGGCGTACTCCTTCCGTCGTCAGCATGTGTGCACCAGTTGCGATAGCGTGCTGTACCGTAGCGAGTCATTCCAGTTCCCGGGTTTAGACGGCATCTTTAGCATGCCGAATCGGAATTCGTCACACTGATTCCACTGCGCGTCCCCTGTCGCAACAGCGTGGGGACGCGTAAAATCCGCTCTTCCCTCCATGCCTTACCGCGCATCCTGCTACTACTCATCTCACGTAAAGCATTTGTTACTGCTCACGCATTATTTCTAAGTGCGCCTAGCGCTTTCGCGCCGACTTTTTAGACACAAATGTTAAATTTCTTTCCGCGTATTGCAAATCCGCCCCGTTAAGAATAAAAAAGCAAAATAAGGGAATATTTATTCAATAATGTATTTTTTTGCGCACACGAGGACGCCCCATTGAAAGAACGCAGCATGGAGCTGGTACACGGCTTTCGTCAGTCTGCCCCGTATGTGAATGCACACCGGGGTAAAATCTTTGTCATCATGCTCGATGGCGAAGTGGTAGAGCACGCCAATTACAAAAACATTATCAGCGATCTGGGTCTGATGCACAGCCTCGGCATCAAGCTGGTAATTGTGTATGGCGCGCGACGCCAGATTGACCTGCTGCATGAACAGCACGCCTATCCATGCCGCTATCACAAACACACTCGAGTTACCGACAGCCGCTGCTTGGAGCTGGTCAAACAGGCCGCCGGTCAGCTGCAACTGGATCTGACGGCGCGTTTATCGATGAGTCTGTCTAACACCCCGATGGCCGGTGCGCACCTGAACGTGGTCAGTGGCAACTTTGTGATTGCCCAGCCGCTGGGGGTAGATGATGGCATTGATTACTGCCACAGTGGCCGCATTCGCCGGATTGATGTCGAAGGTATTCGCCGTCAGCTCAACAGTGGCAGCGTGGTGCTGCTGGGGCCGGTGGCGGTATCGGTCACCGGTGAGAGCTTCAATCTGACGTCGGAAGAGATTGCCACCCAACTGGCGATTAAATTGGAAGCCGACAAAATGCTGGGCTTTTGCGCCGAGCAAGGGGTGATGGAGCCGGACGATCCACAAAGCGTGATCTCCGAGTTATTCCCCAGCGAAGCACAGCAGTTGATCCAGCAGCAAGAGGCGCTCGGCAACTACCACTCGGCCACGATCCGTTTTCTGCGTGCCGCGGTCACCGCCTGTCGCGCGGGGGTCAAACGCTGCCATTTGCTGAGCTACGTGGAAGATGGCGCGCTGTTGCAAGAGCTGTTTTCTCGCGATGGGATCGGTACCCAGATCGTGATGGAGAGCGCCGAGCAAGTCCGCTCGGCCACCATTGATGATATTGGTGGGATCTTGGGATTAATTCGTCCGCTGGAAGAGCAAGGGATCTTGGTGCGTCGCTCTCGTGAGCAGCTAGAGATGGAGATCAGTCAGTTCACGCTGGTCGAGCGCGATGGTTTGGTGATCGCCTGTGCCGCGCTCTACCCGTTCCCTGAAGAGGAGATGGGCGAGATGGCATGCGTAGCCGTGCATCCCGAATACCGCAACTCCTCGCGCGGCGAAGTGCTGCTCGAACGGGTGATGGCGCAAGCTAAACGGATGGGGCTGAAGCAGTTGTTTGTGCTGACCACCCGCAGCATCCACTGGTTCCAAGAGCGGGGCTTTTCACCGGCCGGAGTTGAAGTGCTGCCTGAGCGTAAGCAGGCGCTGTATAACTATCAGCGTAAATCGAAAATTCTGATCACTGACGTGGTCTAACGCATGCCCAGCGCCCGTTTGCGCTATTCGCGACAAACGGGCGCTGAGTGAGCCTTATCTTTATCCTTTTTTTTTATACGGATACCACTTGCGTAGTCAATCCGGCAGGCTACATGGCAATCGCCATGCGTGCGCCACGAGCTCAATAGCCGCGCTGTAAACGGGCAGCAAAACCACTGTGGCGCAAGGTGCGCGTTTGTACTGCTCGGCGTAACACCTGCGCCTGTGCATACAGTGACAATTGCTGTTTAGCACGGGTAATCGCGGTGTACACCAACTCTCGCGTCAACAGCGGCGTATAGCGCGGCGGTAACACCAGCAGAGTATGGGCAAACTCCGAGCCTTGCGATTTGTGCACCGTCATCGCATACACCGTTTCGTGCGCCGGTAAGCGACTCGTCAGATAGGCGCGCACACTGCCATCGGGCATTTCAAACCACACCCGCAGTCGTCGCGTCCCTTCACGATCATAGTCTTCCAGCGTGATCCCGATATCCCCGTTAAACAGCCCCAAGGCGCTATCATTTTGCATGATCATCACCGGTCGCCCCGGATACCAGCGGCTTTGCTCATCGCGCCGGATCAAGCCCGCCTGCTCTAAGGCTTGTTCAATGCGCTGATTCAGGCCACTGACCCCAAACGGTCCTTCGCGCAGCGCGCACAATAACTGAAACTGGGCAAAATGATGCAAAATAGCGCGCACCGCCGACTCATCCAGCACACTGCCCTCTGGGGAGGCCTCCAGCAAAGAGCGCACCGCCGACAAATAGGGGCGATAACCACTCACGCACTGGCGTAGCAATTGCGGGTATTCTTGCGCAGTCCACGTCTGCTCGTTCAACGCGCAATAATGCAAATCGGCACTGCTGGCGCTATTGCTCAATAATGCCTCTACCGCCTCTGCATCGCCTACGTTTACTGCACTGGCCAGCAGCCCAATGCCAGAGCCGGCGGCAAAGCGATAGCTTTTACGTAGCAGACAAATCTGATCGCGCAGCGCCTCGCCGCGCGGCTGCACATAGGCCGATAAATCACTGCCGGTGAGCGCGCCAAGGCGTTCGGCTTGCGCGGGGCTATAGCCTTGCTGCGTAAGCTGACAGATATCGCCTAAAATCGCTCCCGCTTCTACCGAGGCTAACTGATCGCGATCGCCCAATAAAATCAAACGCGCATGCGCCGGCAAAGCTTCGACCAAGCGCGCCATCAAAGACACATCCACCATCGAGGCTTCATCCACCACCAGCAGATCCAGATGCAGACGGTTATCACGATGATAGCGAAAACGACTGCTGTTCGGCTGCGCCCCCAGCAAACGGTGCAGGGTGCCCGCCTCCGCCGGAATACGCTCACGGATCGCCTCCGGCACCGGCAAACTGGCGCGCGCGGCGCTGATTGACTCACTTAAGCGCGCCGCGGCTTTACCGGTCGGCGCCACGAGTTTGATCCGCAATTTGTGCTCACCGGCTTGCAGCAATAACGCCGCCAACATCCGAGTCACGGTAGTGGTTTTACCGGTACCGGGGCCGCCGGAGATCACGGCCATACTGCTGGTACACGCCAGCGCAGCTGCGGTTTTCTGCCAATCGACTTCCGGTGTCTGCGGTTCGGTACGCACAAACAGGGTATCGAGCATACTGCGTAATGGCGCGCTCGGTGTCTGTTGCTGCAACAGGGCGCTTTGCTGCACGCTGCGTTGCAAGAAAGCGATGATCTGCCCTTCGTCCTGCCACAAGCGGTGCAAATAGAGATAATCGCCATCCAAGACCAGTGGCGTTGGCTGAGAGCCATCCCCGATGGCAGGACAAGAACGCAGTAACGCAGGCCACTGCGCAAGTGGCAGCAGCCCGATGGCTTGCCATAGATGTTGAGTGTCACGCAAACCAAATAAACGCTGCGGATGCAAGCGGCGCAAATCCAGACAAATATGCCCGCTACCGGCTGCAAAACTGGTCATCGCCGCAACTAAAGCCAGTAATGGGCCTTGCGGTGCAGGTAAGTCGGCCGCCAGATAGCGTGCAAATTGATAATCCAATGGCCGGATCACCTGCTTGGCCACCAGCGCCTGTAATTCTTGTAGCATCTGCGCTCTCCTTATTCGCCAACGACAGCGGCGTCACTCGACGCGGCAAACAGTTGATCCAATTCGTTAATCAGCTGCACATCTGGGCGACAATGGAACACGCCGTTCGCGCCATGTTGCTCATCACCGTTAGAATCCGCCCCTTGCATGCCACGTAAAAACAGGTAATACACACCACCGATATGACGCTCATAGTCGTAATCCGGCACGCGCGTTTTCAAATAGCGGTGCAGTGCCAAGGTGTACAGCTGATATTGCAAGTCATAGCGGTGATCGAGCATGGCGCGCGCCAACGCATCTGGGGCGTAATCAGCCGCCGTATCGCCCAAATAGTTGGACTTATAATCGAGCACATAAAAGCGCCCCTGCCAGCGAAACACCAAGTCGATAAAGCCTTTGAGCATGCCTTGCACGCTGGCAAACTCCAGTCGCTGCGGCGCTTGGCGCGTGAGCGGATCGTAGCGCCGACACAGGCTATCTAGCCGCGCAGCGTGCAGTGGAGAGTCAATCGGCAGGTAAAACTCCAACTCCACACGTCGATCTTGTGGCCCGATTTGATTGAGGGTTAACGCCTCACCATCGAGCGGGGTCGATAGCACCTGCGTCAACCAATGCTGCAATACCGGCTGCCATTGAGCGTCCAGCCCGTGGGCGTCGCTCATCAGCGCCAACGGCGCAGACCACGTATCCGGAGCAGTGAACTCCAAGGTTTCAAACAAGCTGTGCAAAAACGTCCCTGGGCGAGCGCCGCGCGGGAAGGTAAACGGCGAGTATTCGATTTCTGGCGCCTCTGGCTCGGTTGGCTCAGCGGGATCGATTGACGCAAATGCGTTGGAATCTGCATCTGACGTGAGCTTGCCTGCCCAGCCACTTTCTTTATCACTAGCGTTATCACTGGAGCTATCAACGGCACTATCAATGGCACTATCAATGGCGAGCGTACCGAGCCACTCGGCGGCCATATCAGCCTCGGCAACCGCCAACGCAGTGCTATTTTCTGGGCTCACCACCGACTCTGCCGCGAGCGTCGCCGCACTGACAGGTTGCTCGCCGGCGGCGTCCTGATCAAAATGCGGTAGCCAGTCCACCGCTTCTTGGTGACGACTTAAGTGCGAGTAGCTGGTGATCCACCAGTTACGGTCGATATGACCGGTAAACTGCGCAGCGGCTAAGGTCGGCGCGCTTTCGCGCACCGGTGGCATAAATTGCGCCGCCTCAGGCAAACCGGCAAGCGCCACATTACCGCCCCCCACCTCACACAGATAGCTGCAACAGCTATCCAGCAAGGCGGCATCACCGGCTTCGCCGCGTTGCAGCAAATAGCCAAACGCGCTTTGGTGTACATCGGTGCTGTCGCGCTTGCCGTTCCCCACCGTCAGCGCCGCCACCCCCACTTGGCAGTGATAAATCGCGCGGGTCAGCGCAACGTAAATCAGACGGATATCTTCGGCCAAGCGCTCATATTCGGCGCGCTCCGCCGCGAGCGGATCGCCGGTTAAATCCAGCACCGGCTGTAAGCTGTCATCGTGGTACAAACTGCCATCGGCTTTACGAAAACTGCAAGCAAAGGGCAACCATACCAGACCGTATTCCAAGCCTTTGGATTTATGGATGGTGACGATTTTGACCAGATGGGCATCGCTTTCCAAACGCAGTTGCTGCTCCTCGCTACCGTAAGCCGGCTCAGCCAGTTGCAGCGCGAACCAGCGCAGAAGTGCATGCTCACTATCTAACTCGGCGGCCGCTTCTTGCAGCAACTCGCCCAAATGCAGCACGTTGGTCAACCGGCGCTCACCGTCAGCGCCCGCTAACAGCGTTTCCGCCAATTCGCGCTCGCGCAGTACCAGATGCAGCATCGGCAATACGCCTTGGCGCTGCCAGCAGCGGCGATACATTTCGAACTCCGCGACCACCTTTTCCCAGCGCTCTTCATCTTGGTTGAGCGCATCTAATTGGGCGGCACTCAGCCCCAGTAAGCTACTGGCCAGAGCCGCGCGCAGTAAACGCTCTTGTCCCGGTTGTAAACAGGCTTGCAGTAAGTGCAGCAAATCGGTGGCTTCCGCCGTACCAAATACGCTATCGCGGTTTGACAGATATACCGAGGCAACACCACGCGCGCTCAGAGCTTGTCGCACTAAGGCCGCTTCACGGCCAGTACGCACCAGCACGGCAATATCTTGCGCCTGTACTGGCCGCGATTGATCACCGCGCACAATCTGCCCGCGCCCTTCGGCACCGGCTTGTAGCCAACCGGCGATGGAATCGGCGCACGCCGCCGCCATCTGCTGTTGGTAATCGCCGCTGTTACAGCGCTCCCCCGGCAAACGACACAACGTGAGCGCCGGTTGCACTTGCTGCTCGAGCGTGAAATGCAACCCACTGGCCGCCGGCGATGCTTGTACCGGCGAAAATGGGATATCGGCGCGGAACAAAAATGGATCTGGCGAGAGGCTAAACAGGCGATTGACCGCATCCACCATCCCCGCGGACGAGCGCCAGTTGGTGTCTAGCGTATAGTGGGCACTTACATTGCGACGCGCCTCGATGTAGGTAAAGATATCCGCGCCACGAAACGCATAGATAGCCTGCTTCGGGTCACCAATCATCAATAAACCGGTATCGCTGCGCCCGCCATACAGAGTATGGAAAATGTGGTACTGCTGCGGATCGGTGTCCTGAAATTCATCAATCATCGCCAACGGATAACGCTGACGGATAGCCTCAGCCAGCACAGGACCACTTTCTTGCTGCAGCGCCTGCGACAAGCGCGTCAGCAAGTCATCAAACGACATCTCTCCGCGCTCAAGTTTATGCCGCTGCATCGCGCCGCGTAGCTCAGCGATAGCCTGCGCCAGCACGATATCACGCAAAGTAAGTGTTTGCTCACACAGCTGCTCAACCTGGTCAAATAAGGCTAGCGACGGGCATTCGCCTTTTTTCGTCGCCTCATGCAACCGCGACTGCGCAAAGCGTGCCAGCGAGTCAGGATAGCGATAATCACGAGTCGGCTGCATCGCCCATGCGGTGATTTCACCCACCCACTTGCTCACCCAATCGCCACGATACTTGTTCTTGGCAATTCCAGAGCCGGCAATCAGCGCCTCAATCTCACCCGCATTCGCCAGCCAAGCCTGCTTAAGTGCATCAAGCTGCGCGACAATTTGCTGATGGCGCGCCGCCAGATCGGTATCCTCGCCATGCCGATGAATGCGCGGTGCCGGTCCACTTAAGTAACGCACCACCTCATGTTGCAGCACTTCGGGTGAAGCCCACTCTTGGCTGATCACCGCCGCCATATCGCGCGATAGCGGATAAAAATGACGTCGCCAAAAGTCCGTGACCACCTGCCGCACCAAGCTTTGCTCATCGGTCACCAAGGTTTGCTCAAACAAACTGCCGGACTCAAAGGCATTTTGCGTCAGCATCCGTTGGCAAAAACCGTGGATGGTGTAGATAGCCGCCTCATCCATCTGCCGCTCTGCCGCCAGCAAAGTCTGCGCCGCCTCACAGCAATCGGCGGGAGCGATATCCATCATCTGTGCCAACAACGGATCTTTTTTCCCTTTCTCCGCTAGCAACAGGTCTCGCAGCGCTGGCTGCTGCACCATTTGCATCAATAGCAAACGTCCTTCACGAATACGCGCGCGGATCCGCTCACGCAGCTCACCGGTTGCCGCCTCGGTAAAGGTCACCACCAAGATTTCATCCACCCGTAGCGGACGCGTAAAGGCGGCTTCGCCGCCCAATCCGAGCAACAAGCGTAAATAGAGCGCCGCAATGGTATAGGTTTTCCCAGTACCGGCGGACGCTTCAATCAGGCGTTCGCCATATAAGGGCAGGCTAAGCGGATTCAGAGGTTGCGCAGTCATGCTAGATTCCTGTCTGACGGCGAGATAAAAAAGACTTCAATGTGAGCAGGTTATGATACCAGTGAGACCGGTGATTAGGCCAAACGGATTCGGCAAGCGCTTCACAAAATCGCATCCGATAGCTAACTTCAAAAAAATAAAAGCCGGACAAGCCGGCTTTTAATACGCAGAGTTCTTAATGCACAGAGATCTTAATGCGCTGCGCTGTTACTGATTTTATCCAGCGCCTGTTGCAACGCCGATACCGAAGCCTCAGCACTCCACTCGGCCGGGTGAGCAAAGCCCTCTTTGCCTTTACCGCCTTGTACTTGCGACAGTAATGACAAGCCCGTACCGCGCATCACCGCATTATGGTAGAAGCTGTACACCTGTGGCTGGGTTAGTTTTTCCAGTGCCGCAATCAGCTGCGCACGCCCATTAAAGGCCGCATTGCCACGGCTGAAATCACCACTCAAGCGCTGCGCTTCTTCATCCAGCGTTTGTGGTGGCTGGCGCAGTTCATTGAGCAACGCATTTTTAAACTGGGCAAACTCCTCCGCCGGCATGCTCTGTAAACGCGCATCGGCTTGCTTGAAGAACGCCTGATAACGCTCGAACAAATAAGCAGGTGTCTTCTCTGGGGTTTGTAGAACAAAATTCAGCCCCCACTGGCGACCAACCGGCATCGCGTAACTGAATACCGCATAACCCAGTTGCTCTTTGGTACGCAGCTGATTGAAGAACAACGGCTGCAAAATTTGTCCCAGCAAAGCCGCTTGCGCTTGGCTATCACGCTCGCTGTAGCCGGTCGGCACGTACAACGCCGCCAGTGCGGAGTCCGAGGCCGAGATGCGGCGCGCCAAATAACCATGATGCGCACGGCTCACCACCACGGTTTCGCCATACCACGCCTGCTTACCTTGGGTTTGCAGTTGTGATTTGATCTGTGTGGCCAGATTCTTCACCTGCTCTTCGCTGAAATTACCCACCGCCAACAGCGCTGGCGTAGATTGCTGCAGCAACTGCTGACGATACTGCAACAGCTCATCCAGCGTGATGCTATCGAGCAGTGCTAAACGCTCGCTACGCTCAAAATACGGCACCGCCGAGAGTGATTGCAGCGGTTGCACCGCTTGCTGGTAAGCACGCATTTTCTCCACGGAGTCCAAACGATCGCGATACCACGCCTTCGCTTGCGCCAGCTGCGCCGCGGTTGGGTTAAAGTCGCGATAGCCTTGCAACAGCGCCAGCATCAGTTTTGGCAGATGCTGAGTAAAACCACTGGCGCTGACCTGCAGGCCATTGTCATTACCGCTGTTAAAGCTGATCCCGCCGATGGCCGCCTGATAGCTCAGCTCATCCAGTGACAAACTGGCCAGATAGTCAGTCAGAGCAAACAACACCTGATGGCGCGCGCTGTTATCGGCCTGCGGATTGCGCAGATCCAGCGTCACAACCCCTTTCGGCTCATCGGCAAAGTACTGGCTCGGTGCCAGCCATGCCTGCAGATCGTTTTTCGCGATCACCGCCACCGGTTGACCGTTATCGGTTTTAACCGTTTTTTGCAGACTAAAATCATCTGGGATATACGGATTCAGTGCCGGCAGTTTCAGGTTCAAAGCCGCGCCTTGCTGCTGCCACAACGTGAATTGCTCTGGGGTAATCCGGCTTACCGAATACGGCGCATTCACAAAGTAAGCTTTCTTGTTGTGCGGCTCTTGCGGGCTGATATACCAAATTCGTGCGTGCTGCGGCGTCATGCTCGCCAAGCGTTCACGGATCGCATTCGGGTCAAATTGATCGGCTAACACACCGGAATTGAGTACATTTTGCACCGGAACGCGCAGCATGTTGTCGGATAAATCCTCCACATAGCTCATATCGCGCGTGATTGACTGATAACGGAAATCCAGCATCAGCACATCGGCAATCTCGTCGAAATAACTCTTCTGAATGCCTTTTTGCTCCAGCTCACGCAAATAGCGGAACACAGATGCCACAATCTCATCGCGATGCGCCAAACCTTTATCGGTCAGCGAAATGTAGATACTGAAAGTCCCCGCATTACGCGCCAGCATCGGATCGGCATTGCTCTGAATGCCGTCAGCCAACCCTTGGCGCAGCAGCCAGTCAGCCAACGTACCCGGGCTGCGGTTATCCAGCATGTAACCGATATAGGTGTTCACTTTATTGCGAAACGCAGCGCTGTCATTCGGGATAGTAAAATCAATGCGCAGCGCTTTGATTGGCTGCACCGGCACGTAGTGCAGGATAATCCCTTCTTCTTTTTCGGTGGTCAGCGGCACGGTCACTTGGGGCGCATTAATCTTATGATCGGCAATGCGACCAAAGCTGGCATCGGCCAGTTTCGCCATTTGCTCCAGCGGCTGGTTGGAATACAGCACCGCTTGCATGATATTGGCCGAATAATAGCGCTGATAGAATTTACGCAGCTCCGTATGCAGCTTACTGTTCGGTTTATCGGACAGGGTTTCCAGATTACCGCCAGAGAAGCGCGCCGTCGGGTGTTTCGGGTTCAGGGTTTCTGAATCCACCCCGGCCATACGCATGCCATCACGCGAGCGCGCCATCACTAGCTCCGCATTCACCGCATGACGCTCTTTATCGCCATTTTTGGCATCCAGCAGCGGCTCGGCCAACGCATCGGCCAAGCGGTCAACCGCCGGATCAAAGGCGCTGTTTTCCACTTCCAAATAATACGAGGTGCGATACGGCGCAGTGCTGGCGTTATGGCTGCCACCGTTTTTATTTAGGAACAGGGAAAAGCCATCCGCTTCGGGATATTTCTTCGATCCCATCAGGATCATGTGCTCCAGATAGTGTGCCAACCCTAACTGACTGTTCGGATCGTCCATCGAGCCCACCGGCAAAGTGACCGCCGCCAAGGATTTAGTGGCTTTGGGATCGGACACCAGCAACACCGTCATGCCATTATCCAGACGGATCGGCTGATACTCGCGGCTATCGCGCTCACTTTTTTGCACCGGCTCTGGCAATACCTGCCAGGCAGCCAATGATTGCTGACTCCAAAGCAGCGGCAGGCAGACCAACAGACTCCATACCCACATTTTCCAACGCCACGGTTGGTTCAGTTGCCGCATCAGGCATCCTCCCTCTTTAACAGTTCAGGTCACGCACTCAAGTGCTGCATAACCGGTAATAAATAACGTGTGGCCTGCGCAGTAATTTGCGCCAGCGCATCGTCACTGAGACCACCGAACAAACGCTGCAAATACGGGTCTTCCCCTTCACCGTTATGTTGGTATCCGCCCAAATAACAATCGCGTAGCGCCCGCAGGGCTTTTTGCTGACTCTCCGCATCGTCGGCTATCGCGCCATCACGATAACAGCGGCTAAGCCATGCCCAGCCGGTTTTCGGCAACAGTGACAACGGAGTCTGTAACCCCAGCTGATAGCCTTCCAGTAAGCGCGTCAAATGCGCGCGCGCCTCAGGCTCCGCCAGTGGCGCAAAGGCATACTGACTCTCATCACGCCCCAGCATACGGCTCACGCCCGGCTCGACCGCGTGCTGATGGCACACTAGGCAATAGACCAGATGCTCCAACCATAAGTTCAGTGCATCTACAGCATTTAATGTGCCAGGACGCCAGCGCAGTAGTCCGTCATCTTGCACGCCTTGCAACCAACCGCGCAGTTGTAACGACGCGCTATCGTCGCCTAACTCCAGCTCTACTTCCCAATCAAAGGTGTCTTGTCGCTCATGGGCAATACGCGCTGACAAGGCCTGCATATCCGCTAACAGATTCTCCCAAATCAACTCGCCAAAGCTGCCGTACGGCAAACGCCCTTCGGCGCGCAGGCGGCGGAAAAACTGCTCAGGCGATTCTTGATTGAGCAAAATATTCAGCAGCTGCTGATTGATACCGTAGCGGCCTAAACCATCCAGACCAAACGGCTCATTATCCGGCACCCCTGCTTGCGGCGCGTCAAAACTCACGCGCAGTCGCTGGCGGAAAAATGCCCGTACCGGATGACGATAAAATTGCCGCACCGCATCGAGCTCCAGTTCGCACTCACCGGCTTCCGGCTGCCAACTTTGCGCCCAGAACGCCGGAGCTGGCGTTCCCGAACGGGATGCCGACGGCAGCCACTGCCCCGCAAAACTGCTCGCCTCGGCGTTCGCTGCCGGCGCCGTATCACCTTCCTCTTTTGGCTCCGCCATAAAGTTGCGCGGACTGAACGGCGTAAGTGTCTGTTCTGAGACTAAATGTGCCTGCAAATGTGGCTCGGCGTCAGTGTAAAGTTGTAACAACTTTTGCGGCGATGCACTGGAGGTCTGCGCCTCAGCACAAGCGGCTTGAATTGCAGCGGCATCCGCAGCCAAAATCCGACTTTGCAGCAAATAATCGAGCAATTCACTGACCAGTACCGACGGTGCTCGTGGCGTATTATCCTGCGCCGAGCGCCCAACATAGCTGATATACAGCTGCTGCTGAGCGGACAAAATCGCTTCCAAAAACAGGTAGCGGTCATCATCGCGCCGCGAACGATCGCCACGCTGACTACGCCCCGCCATCAGGTCAAAACCCAGTGGCGGCAGGCTGCGCGGATACACGCCATCATTCATGCCCAGCAAACACACCACTTTGAACGGAATTGAGCGCATTGGCATCAGGGTACAGAAGTTCACCTGACCGGCCAGAAAACGCTGACTGATCCGCTCATTATCCAGTGCCGCCGACAGCGCATCACGCAGCACCGCCAGTGATAACGGAGCATCAAAGCGTGCCAGCGCAGCCTGCTCCACCAGCCGCTCAATTTGGCGGGTGATCAGCGCCAATACCGGTTCGGTTTCGGTATCGCTGACAAACAGCTGACTGAGAAAATCACTCAGCAGCGCCGCCCAAGCCTGTGGCGTGTGCGCACGGCTGAAGGCTTGTCGCCACAGCGCCAAGGTTTCCAGTAACGCCGCCAATTGCCCCACCAGCGCGGCACGTAAACCCGACACCTCATCATAGGGTAGCTGATCATCGAACAGACCGCTGTCGGTGCGCATGGCATAACCCAACAACATGCGCTCGACCCCAAAGCGCCAAGTATGACTGCCGGTCACCGGTAAGCCCTCCGCGGCCACCGCCGCATCATCCAGCCCCCAGCGAATACCGGACTCTTCCACCCACTGGCGCAGCAACACTAAGCCCTGCTCATCAATGCCAAATTGACGCGCCAGCGCCGGCACTTCCAGCAACGCTAAAATTTCCTCGGCGGCAAAACGGCTATACGGCAGCTGCAGCAGCTGTAAAAATGCCTGCAAAATCGGGTGCGCTTGACTGGCACTACGGTCAGAAATCGAGAACGGAATTCGCTGTACCTGCTCACTTGCGCCAGTTTTCGCTCCCGCCGAAAACACCGCCTGAATGTAGGGGCTGTAGCGGTTAATATCCGCCACCATCACCAGAATATCGCGCGGCGTCAGGTCCGGATCAGCTTGCAGCAGGTGCAGCAGATGGTCGTGTAGCACTTCCACTTCGCGCATCGGGCTGTGGCAGGCATTGATGCGAATCGAGTGATCGTTTTGCGCCACCGGATGGCGTGGATGCTCGGCGTCCGGCATCAACACCGTGCCGTCATCCAGATTTAAGATGTCGCGCTGCAACTGATGCAGCAGGTTATCGGTCTGTGGCTCAACGAACGCTTCAATGTCATTCGGCTCTAATTGCGCCAGCAGATAAAAGTTATCGCGCCCCAACTTGCCCATCGATGCGAGCAGCGGATTGCCAATATTCGGTGGCGGCAAAAATGGTCGCGTGGTATCCCCATCGCGAGAGCGCCATTGGCGAGCCACCCATTTCGGATCTTGAATATCGCCCCAATAATGGCGACTTGGGTTGGTAAACATCAGGTGCACATCGCAGTGCAAGCTGAGCGCCTTGAGGGCGCTGAGGTATACCGGCGGCAAGGCCGAAATCCCGAAAATGAACAGCCGTTTGGGGATCCCTTGTGGGCGAGTGGGGGCCTGCTCGAGCGCTTGAATAAACTTTTGGTACAAGTTTGCTCGGTGCCAGTGTGGTTGACCAAGCTCGGCCGTTAAACGCACCAATTCACGCCACAATACCGGCTGCCACGGATGCTCATCAGCCAACTCGGCGACCGTTTCGCCACGCTCCCAACTGGCAATCCACTCCGGGCGATACACCAAATATTGGTCAAACAAGTCCGCCACGCGTGCCGCTAACTGATACAGCTTGCGCTGGTTCTCATCGGCATGTAAATCGCCTTGCAGATAATGGCGTAACGGCTCAAACAAAGGGTTATCTAGCTGCGCAGGCAACAGCGTCATCAGCTTCCATGTCATGGCCTCTTTGCCAAACGCACTTTGCTTCGGGATATCGGGCAACACGCAGGTAAACATGTTCCAGATAAAGGTCGCCGGCAATGGAAACTCCATGTTCGCGGCAATACCGAACTCCTGCGCGACCTGCAAACGCAGCCACTGCGCCATCCCCGGGCTTTGCACCAACACCACATCCGGTTCAAACGGATCGTCCAGCGGATTAAGCCGCATCAATTGACACAACAGGGATTTGAGCAGATCCAGCTGATTGGAGTGGTAAACAGTGAACACGGGTAACCCTCAGACATCCATGATGACACATATTGTCAGCTAACCGCCGAGCGGCTGCCAATACCGATTATTTATTATGATGACAGATTCAGGCGACTAAAAGGCAAAAAACACAAATAAAACATTAACAAGGAAGGGAAAAGGTAGCAGAAAATCAGGCCTATCACGCAACAAGCCACAAACGTCGCTTATTGCTATTACACGCCGTGGCACCGCCAGTTTCACGCTTGTAAGTTTTCGGCCAGCGCGCACAAATCATCACACACCGGCCCGAGATTAAGCTGTATTAACGTGGCATGTAAACTCGCTAATGCCCTGCACTCATGGACATCAGCGAGATCAGTTCGTCAGCCCTCAACGCTCTTTAATGTACGGCTTGCCCACCGCTTTTGGCGCAACTGAACGGCCAATAAAGCCGGCCATCAAAATCACTGTCAGCACATACGGCAGCGCCGAGAAGACTTGGGTTGGCAATACACCAATGCCTGGCACCGAGACCCCTTGCATACGAGTTTCCAGCGCGGTCAAAAAACCGAACAGCAAACAAGCACCCAGCGTTGGCCACGGTCGCCACTTACCAAAAATCACCGCCGCTAACGCAATATAGCCTTGTCCAGCGGTCATCTCTCGCCCAAAGCC
Source organism: Plesiomonas sp. ZOR0011 (assembly GCF_000800945.1). Lineage (NCBI taxonomy): Bacteria > Pseudomonadati > Pseudomonadota > Gammaproteobacteria > Enterobacterales > Enterobacteriaceae > Plesiomonas > Plesiomonas sp. ZOR0011. The sequence goes on along the minus strand of NZ_JRKB01000072.1, from coordinate 14,010 downwards.
CGCATTTTGCGCCACCGACAAATAGGCACCAGCAAACCCGCACATCACCCCCGCTAACATCACGCCGCTATAGCGTAAACGCGCTACCGAGATCCCCGCGGTATCCACCGCATTCGGCTCTTCCCCCGCCGCGCGCAGACGTAAACCAAAGCGCGTTTGAAACAGCACCCAGCCCGTCACCACCACCGCCACAAATGCCAAATAGACCAATAAGGTATGGCCGGAAATCAGCTCTTCATACAGCGGGCCGATAATCGGGACATGGGCTTTCATCCATTCGCTACCTGGCAGGGTCTGCACCAAAAAACGCTGCCCACTTTCCAATGTTGGCGTCTGCCCACCGCGCCCAAACCACGCATGCCCGAGCGTGATGGTCATCCCCGAGGCAAAGAAATTCACCGCCAAGCCGGAAATCACCTGATCGCCGCGCTGATTGATACAGGCATAGCCATGCACCAGCGACAATAAAACCGATGCGCCAATAGCGGAAAACAGCCCCAACCACACAGAGCCACTCACCGCAGATACCGCCGCGGCCATAAAGGCGGCAAACAGCATCTTGCCTTCCAAGCCGATATCCACCACCCCTGAGCGTTCAGAGAAAATCCCCCCCATCGCAGCAAAAATCAGCGGTACCGCCAGACGCAACGAGGAGTCCAGCGTAGAGAGAGTCCAAGTAAACACATCCATCAGCTTGGCTCCTTCGGTTCAAACCAGCGCTCAACCGGCACCCGAATCAATCGATCTAGCGCGCCGGTAAAGAAAATCACCAACCCTTGGATCACCATAATCAGCTCCGGATTAAGCTCCTGCATCTCAAATTGCAGCTCGGTGCCGCCTTGGTACAACGCGCCAAACAGCAGCGCCGCCAGCACCACCCCGACCGGATGATTACGCCCCATCAAGGCCACCGCAATGCCGATAAAGCCAAAGCCATTAGTGAAGTTCATGATCAGACGGTTTTGCGCGCCATACACCTCATTCACCGCCATCATGCCGGCCAAAGCACCCGACAGCGCCATCACAATCATCACGATACGCGCCGTATCAATGCCCGCATATTCCGCCGCTTTCGGGTTTTCGCCCACCACCCGAATGGCATACCCCAAACGGGTGCGCCACACTAGCCACCACACCGCCCATGCCGCCAGCAAGGCCAATAATAACGAGGGGTTAAGCAGGGAAAAGGGCAGCTCAATCCCGTGTCCGGAGGCCCATTCATGCAACTTAGGGAAAACCGCCGAGGGCGCAAAATAGCGCGAGTCAGTGGCATTGCCGCCTAATTTAGCGATGTGCTCCACCACCAGATAACCCATCAGTGAGGCTGCAATAAAGTTGAACATGATGGTGGTCACCACCGTGTGCGAGCCTCGGCGCGCCTGTAACCAACCGGGGATCGCGCCCCACACCGCGCCAAACAGCGCGGCCATTAAAATCACGACCGGCGCCATCACCCACATCGGCCAACTCTGATCAAAGGCTAAGCACACCAAAGTGATCCCAAGCCCGCCCAGATACGCCTGCCCTTCCCCACCGATATTGAATAACCCCGCCTTAAAGGCCAGCGCGACCGCCAATCCGGTAAAGATAAAGTTAGTGGCGTAATACAAGGTGCTCGACAAGCCGCCGTTTTGTAAATTCAGCGCCCCATCCACCATCACATCAAACGCCCGTAGCGGGTCTTCCCCCACCATCAGCACCACCAAGCTAGAAACGCCCAGCGCCAGCAACAGCTGCAACAGCGGGATCAGTGCGCTACGTACCCACGCCGGCGCCATTTTTCCCTGCATCATGCCTTCTCCCCATCTTGCGACGCACGCTCGGGAAACTGGCTGCTGGTCATCAGCAAGCCGAGCTCCCGCTCATTAGTCTGCGCCGCTTTCACTTCCCCGGTGATTGCGCCATCGACCATCACCAAAATGCGATCGGCCAGCGCCATAATTTCATCCAACTCGACCGACACCAGCAGCACTGCCGCGCCAGCATCACGAGCCGCAATCAAATTACGATGGATAAATTCAATGGCGCCGATATCCACCCCACGGGTGGGCTGGCCGACCAATAAGACCTGCGGCTGACGTGACATTTCACGTGCCAAAATCAGTTTTTGCTGATTACCGCCGGAAAAATTGGCGGTTTTGAGGGAAGGTTGTGGCGGACGCACATCATGTGCCTGCATCAGCGCCTGTGCCGCATTCTCTACACGGAGCGGATCGAGCGAGCGACGCCCATATGCCGCATCATACTGGTAACCCAAGATGGCGTTTTCCGCCGCCGAAAAACTTTTCACTAAGCCTTGCCGCAGACGATCTTCCGGCACATGGGCTACCCCGAACTGACGCAGTTGCCGCGCATCGCGCCGATCCTTGGGGCCCAGATTCAGATTGCCTTTTTGCGTGGTCAGTGTCAGCTCACCGATTTGCGGTGTCAGGGTTCCGGCCAACACTTCCAGCAGCTGCGACTGGCCATTTCCCGACACACCGGCGATCCCTAAAATCTCACCGGCACGCAGTGCAAAACTGACATCCTTCAAACGCCATACGCCTTGCGGATCGCGATAGCTTAAATGCGATGCGCGCAAACAGACCTCACCAGGGTGGCCCGGCGCTTTATCGACCCGCAGCAACACTTTGCGCCCAACCATCAACTCCGCCAAGGCCGGTGGCGAGGTTTCTGCGGTTCGGCAATGCGCCACCATCTCACCACGACGCATCACAGAGACCGCATCAGTGATCGCCATGATCTCTTTGAGCTTGTGAGTGATCAGCAAGATCGTCACTCCTTGCGCACGCAAGGTATGCAAAATCGCAAATAACTGCTCGGCTTCTTGCGGCGTGAGGACCCCCGTCGGTTCATCCAAAATCAAAATGCGCGCCCCGCGGTACAACGCTTTTAAGATTTCCACCCGCTGCTGCATGCCAACCGGTAACTCGCCAACTACGCTGTCGGGATCGATAGCCAAACCATAACGCGCCGCAATCTCCTCCAACGCCTGACGCGCCTGACGACGGCTATGACGCAGCAATGCGCTGCTCTCCGCCCCCAGCATGACGTTTTCCAGCACTGTAAAGGTTTCCACCAACATAAAATGCTGATGCACCATCCCAATTCCGCAGGCAATGGCTTGCTGAGAGTTATGGATAGTGGCCGGTTGACCATCAATCAGGATCTCGCCGCTATCGGCTTGATAAAAGCCGTACAGGATGGACATCAGGGTTGATTTGCCGGCACCATTTTCACCGACAATGCCATGGATGGTGCCTGCCGTAACCTGCAGGCAGATATCGTGGTTGGCCACCACCGAACCAAAGCGTTTGCTGATGTGGCGCAGCTCAATAGCCAACGCCCCTTGCTCAGACTTTGCTAATGATTCCGGTAACGGCTGGAAGGGTTGTTGCATCCGCCAAGTCCTTTGATCACAACTGCCGGACATCATGTCCGGCAGAACAACATTCGATCACCGATAACGCACTGATTCACGACAGCGCTACCGATACCGCTTAACGACATGCCTAGCACATCACGCATCACACATGCCTATGCCTCAGCGCCTTAGTATTGGCAGGACTGCGTCAGATTGTAATCGTGCACTTTCACCTTGCCATCGATCACCGCTTGGCGCAGATCGTTCATCTGTTTTTCCATCTCTGGCGTCACCAGCGGACGGTTGTATTCATCCAAAGCCCAACCAACACCTTGCTCTTTCAGCCCCAGAGATTGCTCACCGGCGGTGAATTTGCCGTCTTGTGCATCTTTAAAGGCATTGTAGACCGCAACGTCGACCCGCTTAACCATCGAAGAGAGCATCACGCCCGGATGCAGATAGTTCTGGTTCGAGTCAACTCCGATAGCGTATTTCTTGCCATCCGCAGCAGCCTGATAAATCCCAACCCCCGTGCCGCCCGCCGCAGCAAAGACGACATCCACCCCTTGGTCAAACTGGGCTTTCGCCAGCTCCGCTCCTTTGGTCGGATCGTTCCACGCCGATGGCGTCGAGCCGGTCATATTCACTTGCACTTTCACCGCCGGCTGCTGGTATTTAGCCCCTTGCTCAAAGCCACAGGCAAAGTTACGGATCAGCGGAATATCCATGCCACCGATAAATCCCACATGCTGGCTCTGCGATTTCATCGCTGCCAGCGCGCCGACTAAAAAGGCCCCTTCTTGGTCTTTAAACACCACCGAACGGACATTCGGCATATCCAGCACCGCATCAATCAGCACAAACTGCGTGTTTGGGAACTGCTTCGCCACTTTTTCAATCACCGGTGCTTGCTGGAAGCCCACCGCCACAATCGGACTAAAGCCCTTTTGCGCCATACGCAACATCGCTTGCTCACGTTGCGCTTCATTGGTTATCTCGAACTCACCGTAGTTAATGCCAGTTTCTTTCTTAAACTGCTCCGCCCCGTTATAGGCTGACTGGTTGAACGATTTATCAAATTTGCCGCCCATGTCATAAATGACCGAGGGCTTGAGGGGTTGAGCTTGGGAAACGGAAGAAAGCAGTACGGTAAGCGCCGACAGCAAAAAGACACCCTTTTTCATTCATCACTCCTTGAGATATGAAATGAGGTTGACACGATAGTGAGTATGGCATCGCATAATTTCGTATAACTGATCACTATCTTACGAGTTGGTGAACAAAAAACATACGTAATTACGACAAAGATTAGAAAGTATTAGATATGGATCACGAAGCCAAACGACCTGACTAATTCAGCATATATGCCCACAAAAAATGTTACGCATCATCACTGAAATACGACCACTCGCCTGAACCTACTGATACACTCCACTGCCCATTTTGGCAATCATCAAACGGCTAACTTTTTGATAACGTAAACTTTGTTCCTCTCCACGATAAGAGTAATTAACTGACACGGTATATCGACCTGCACCATTAATTTCAATGCGTTCACAGTTTATGACGAAGTCAGTGTCTAGTTCTTTAACTATCTGTTGAGCAGGGCAAACGAGGAGTGATTGACTAGACTTCATCTTAGATGCAATAATTTCTAATTCATTATTAGCTATCCGTACGGCTCGCTTACTTAAATCGACCTCTTCATACGCCCTTACCTGCTGGCGTTGATACTGCACTAAAGCAACTGAAGAAATACCTAGCACCAATACAGCAACTAACACTTCTATTAGTCCAAACCCTCGATTAATAATCACGCCAGGTACCTCGAGTAAAGCCTAATGTAGACAGACTCTTATTTATAGCATTCAGTAATATTTCGTTATACACCATCGTTAACGATCCTGACGTAGTACTGAAACCAGAATCAGTAACCAAAGCACCTGAAATATTCAAGCTACCAGTCAGTCCCAATGTGCTTGCCAATCCTTTTTTATCAATAAAAACAAACATCCCTGACATCATTAATGTTCCTCCAGGAGGCCCGCCAAGGACTAGATTTGGTGACGTACTCCCCGATAAGTTTTCTACTACCAATGTAATTGCTTTAACTTGATCAATAGAACCGGTTGGATTACCTGCCGAAATTGGCGCAGGTAATTTACACTCAGCTGTATTCATAACCAACCATACATTCTTATTTTTATTAAGGTATTCGCTAGGATTAGCCTGAGCAAAAAACTCCTCACACGTTAACTTTTTAAATGCCGTATTGGATGAGGTAAATCCATCACCTAAATAATGTTCTGAGGGGAGTTTATTTTGTAAATGTTCCGCGTTAGGTTTAAGTGGTTTATTCGAAGGCGCTGCACTACCACTAATAGTGATATCTCCACCAGAAACAATGCTGTTCACGCCACCAGCGATGTTAACCGACCCACCAACAACAACAGAACCTTTAGAGATAAAAGCAGAATCAGGAATAGTAACCAAGCCAAGTAGTTTCATGATATTATGCTTGATAATATAGCGAATGCTTGAGCTGTCATCACTACCTCGCCCTTTAGAGTTGACGATAAAGTTGCCTGATGAGTCATGCTTAATTACACTCACATCGACCAATGGCTCCGAACAAGGTATGGAGCTGACAGTAGCTTGCAAATCATCTGGATTTTTACCTGCCAACCACATGCGAGCACAAGTCAAACCAGACTGCGCATTATTATAGGCTTCTAATGCTACAACACTTTCTTGCTCGTTTTTTATTCTCTGGTAAGTTTGATGCCCTGCGGTAAGAACTGCCATGGCCGCTAATAACATGATGCTCAGAACTACCGTTAAAGTAGCAAAACCATTTTGATAAGGTTTCATCGTAACGGGTTCTCCAAAGTAATAACTTGCTTGATTTCACCTCTAACAGCTGGGTTACTAGCCAAAACCGCGCGAATATTTAATTGATAGCGAGGATAAATTACTGCATTATCGCCACTGTCAACAATTTCATTAGAATCCGTCGTTCTAGTTAATGAAAAAGCCTCAATTCGCATAAAACGTGAATCAGTTATCGCCTCCCAATTACCTTTTGAGTTATTACATAGTGCACCTGAAAATACACTGTCATTACATGACACTTGCCCGGGCTGTAACTCAACACCAGGCCGAATACAGTCAAAGACAGGTTGAGATACTGCATTTTTCATTGTGTTGTTTGTTACTTCAATGACATTATCTTTTTTCCGATACCCAAAAATCTCACCCAATGGATACTTAGTGTTATTTTTGTCATTCAAAAAACAATCCGCACCTGGTAATTTGGCACCGACACAACCATCCATATTCAAATCATAAGTAAAAACAATGCACTCACCCACTGATGCGATGTAGTTTCTGAAGTAAGCTTTACCACTAGCGGGGAGCCCCTGTTCATGAACCGAAAAAAAATCAACATTAGATTTACTTTCTATCGTTTGATTGTGCTCAAAAGCGCCTGCCCGCCGAATATCTTTACTTATTTTTAGCGCAATAGAACTTAATTCATTATCTAATCGTTGCTGCTGCTCAAGAGCATTCAATGTGGCATTAGAAAAGTTCAGCATACTGCCAATAGCTAACAACACGCCAGAACCTAACATCATCGCTATTAGCAATTCAATTAGACTGAAGCCTTGCGAACGCATTAACCGCATACCTGACCTCCAGCATTATCAGGGGTAGTCAGCCCACACTCTCGCAAGCGTGCGACACTGGATATAAATATTTTTCTAGCGGTGGCACTTGAGATACTAGGCGCATCGACAATCACATTAGACGCATCCGCAAGCCCACGAACACCATTAAATGTAAATTGAAGAACATAGTTAGATGCAGGTAAAGATACGCCGTTTACACTAATCTTTATTATTTTTGATGGCTTATGTTTTAGTATTGGCAACCCAGACGGGCTTTCACACTTGGTCACGTTAGTGCTTTGCGCTTGATAATCTGCGACAAAACAATAACCAGACAAATCACTTATTGCATATACCTTAACCACGCCATTGGAATTATCAGCGAAGTGCTTAACCCTCTGCAAATAAGAATAAATCAGTTTAGAGTTACTCTCTATTTCTTGATTAGTTTTCATCAACTGATAGGATGGCAGCGCAACAGAGATAAGAATCACAGCAACCACGATTGCGACTAATAGCTCAACCAAAGTCATTCCTTTTTGCATGACTCGCTCCTTTTTATTCGCTACTATTATCTCCTCTAACTTAAATAAAACGAGCCATCCCGCATTTTACTTAGAGATAGATTCCAATTATCAGGGAAAGAAAAATGAAACGTGGATTTACGCTAATTGAACTTATGATTGTCGTTGCAGTACTCGGGATTTTAGCTGCAATAGCAGTTCCTGCTTATCAGAAGCATGTCACAAAATCACGACGTTCCGATGCCATAACACAATTACTGCAAGGTCAGCTAAAACAAGAGCAACTTTGGCTAACTAAATCCCCGCGAGCATATAGCAATCAAATAAGCGAGCTCGGCTTTACCAACAATAACTATTACCAATACTCTATCAAATCATCCAGTAACAATAGCTATACACTGCAAGCCACGGCCCAAAACTCGCAGCTAAGAGATAGCGGCTGTACTACGCTTACCATTGATCATAGTAATAATAAAACGCCTCCCGATTGCTGGTAACCGCATCCGAGAGGTGCCAGCGGACGCTTAACGCTTACACTGCGGACGCCGTCCTGCAGCATGCGCTTGTTGCATCAACGGTAAAGCTCTGGCTTCCCATGCTTGTAGTTGGCTGATACGAGTCTGACTCGACGGGTGCGTGGAGAGCAGCGCCACTGGTGCAGTGCCTTCTTGCGCCGCCATGCGCTGCCACAAAATCACGGCCTGACGCGGGTCAAAACCGGCCTGCGCCATCAAGGTTAAGCCTAAGTCATCGGCTTCACTTTCTTGCGCTCGGCCATACGGCAACAGCACCCCGACCTGAACCCCTAAGCCAAGCGCCGCCATAGCCTCTTGTCCGTATGCCTGCTCACCTAATACCGAGCCGGCGATGTTCATTCCGAGGGCCGCTAACTGTGACCGCGATAGCCGCTCATTACTGTGCTGCGCCAGCACATGCGATACTTCATGGCCAATCACGGTCGCCAGCTGATCTTGATTTTCAGCCACCTTCAGCAAGCCGCTGTAAACGCCAATTTTTCCGCCCGGCAGAGCAAACGCATTAACCTCTGGGCTATCAAACACCACCACTTCCCACTGCTGAGCACTAACTGCCGGATCGCCGGTATAAGCAGGCAAGGCCGAAGTCACCGCATCGGCGACACACTGCACATAGCGGCGAGTTCGCGCATCTTTCACCACCGGTTGCTGCTGCTTTAGCTGGCTAAACGACTGCTCGCCTAACTCCGCCATCTGCGCCGGTGAGTACATCAACACTTGCGAACGACCGGTCGGCGATGAAGCACAACCGGCTAGCCCGTAGGCCAATAGCGATACCAACATGCCGCGTTTAAGTATTTTGTGGACTGAAGGAAGACATCCCTGCTGCATAACAAACTCCGTCAGATTTTCCTAAGCTAACCATTGAGGTGAGATTTATTGCTGCGCACATTACCGCCCAGCTCAGCGAACTGCAAGCCTAGTACTTGCCCAGATGATTGATGATAATTTGTCCACTGCAGTCGTGCGGAGTATGCTGAAAGAATAAGCCTGCGCAGGGAGTCGACATCATGGAGCAGAACCTGCAATTAGCCCCGTTCTGGACACTACTGATCGCACTATGTCTGGGCGCGGTCATCGGTCTACAGCGCGGTTGGACATTACGTAATGAAGAAACTGGGCGACGCATTGCGGGGATCCGCACCTACTCACTGATCGGACTAACCGGCGGGATCAGCGGCTTACTGTCGCGCGCCTTCAGCCCGCTCGTCTTAGGTTTTGTACTGCTGGCGCTGGCAGCGATCATTGCACTGGCCTACCACTATCGCCAACAGCAGCACATGAATCTCAGCATTACCGATTCGGTCGGCATGCTGCTCACTTGCCTGCTTGGTGCACTGGCCACCGCCGGTTATCCGCTGTTGGCCGCGCCGGCGGCCGTACTGACCACGCTGATTTTGGATAACAAGCAAGAGCTGCACAATGCACTGCAAAAATTACAAGAGTACGAGTTAGATGCTGCTCTGCGCCTGCTGCTGATCTCGGTGGTCATGCTCCCGCTGCTGCCCAATGAAGGTTTTGGCCCTTGGCAGGCCATTAACCCGTACCAGATTTGGTGGATGGTGGTGTTGATTGCAGGGATCTCATTTATCAGTCATTTCGCTATCAAAATCGGCGGTCCGCAAAAGGGTATTCTCTTTACCTCGGTCTGTGCGGGGTTTAGCTCCTCTACGGCACTGACGCTGCAATTTTCGCACCTGTCGCGCCAAGAGCCTGAACTGAGCCCACTGCTGGCCAGCGGGATTTTGCTCAGTTGCGGCACCATGTTTCCGCGCGTTCTGCTCGTGTGCTTTGTGCTCAATCCAGCGCTGTTCCGTGAGCTGTGGCCGGCGATGCTGTTAATGATGCTCGGCTTTTATCTGCCCGCCAGCGTTATCTGGTGGTGTCACCGCCACCAGCAATATCAGCAACCGGCCAGCAGTCAAAACCCGCTGTCGCTCTCGGCGGCACTGTTTTTCGGCTTATTGCTGCTGCTGATTATTGTTCTGTCCAAAGCGTTAGGACTGTGGTTTGGTCAGGCGGGCACCTTGCTGCTGGCTGCAATATCAGGTTTAACCGATGTGGATGCCATCACGCTGGCCCTCGCGCAGCAAAGCCGGCACGGCGCGCTGACCATTGCGGTACAAGGGATTTTTATTGCCGCCGCCGTTAATAGCGTGGTTAAGATGGCCATGACTGTGTTTATCGGTAATCGCCGGTTGGGATTTTTGACCGGCGCACCGGTACTGCTTTCAGTTCTCGCCGGCAGTCTGCTCTTGCTGCGCACTTTTTAATGCGCCGGTAATGAACACGCATAAAATAACGCGCATAAAAAACCCCGTCACGCCAAGGCGAACGGGGTTTTCAGTCAGCTATCTTCTCTAATCATCTAAAACTTCACGCACTAGCGTCTTAACTCGTTCTCACCTCTCGGCACCACGATATGACGCCGTGAGATGATAGAACTGCGCTTAGCGAGTCAGATCGTCGAAGAATTTCTTCACGCCATCAAGGAAGCTTTTTTCTTTCGGGCTGTGCTTGCTGCGTGCATCACCGGTGAAGCTCTCTTCCAGCTCTTTGAGCAGCTCTTTTTGACGCTCGCTCAGTTTCACTGGCGTTTCCACCACCACGCGGCACATCAGATCGCCCACAGCGCCACCACGGACAGATTTCACGCCCTTGCCACGCATACGGAACATACGGCCAGTCTGGGTTTCGGCTGGGATCTTCAGGTTAACCCGACCATCCAAGGTTGGCACCTCAACTTCGCCGCCCAGAGCCGCCATGGTGAAGCTAATCGGCACTTCGCAGTACAGGTTGTTGTCTTCACGTTTGAAGATTGGGTGATCTTTAACGTGCACCTGTACATACAAGTCGCCAGCTGGCGCGCCAAACTCACCGGCTTCGCCTTCACCGGACAGACGAATGCGATCGCCGGTGTCTACCCCTGCCGGGATCTTAACCGACAGCGTCTTGGTCTTCTGCACACGGCCTTCACCGTGGCACTTGTTGCACGGATCTTGGATGATCTGGCCACGACCATGACAGGTTGGACAGGTCTGCTGCACCGCGAAGAAACCTTGGCGCATCTGGACTTGGCCGGCACCGTGACAGGTCGGACACGTGGTTGCCTTAGTACCGGCCTTAGCACCGCTACCATCGCAAACATCACAAGCTACCATGGTCGGTACCTTGATCTCTTTGGTTACACCTCGAACCGCTTCTTCCAGAGTCAGTTCCATGGTGTAACGCAGATCCGCACCACGGCTGGCACGTTGCGAACGGCGGCCGCCACCGAAAATGTCACCAAAAACATCACCGAAAATATCGCTGAAATCTGCACCGCCGCCAAAACCGCCTGCGCCGCCCATGCCACCTTGCTCGAACGCCGCGTGACCATACTGGTCATATGCCGCTTTCTTTTGAGCATCCGTTAAGATCTCATACGCTTCTTTAATTTCCTTGAAGCGGTCTTCAGATTCTTTGTCGCCCTGATTGCGGTCCGGGTGATATTTCATTGCCAGACGCTTGTACGCCTTTTTAATTTCCCGTTCATCCGCCTCGCGGGAAACTCCCAGAATCTCGTAATAATCGCGCTTCGCCATAATCTCTTTCACCTGCCCCTACATGAATGTACGGGCGCAGGATCTGCATCCAACGCCCGTACCATGTTCTCACAATCCCTTTATCAAGGAATTATTTTTTGTCTTTAACTTCTTCGAACTCAGCGTCAACAACGTCATCGTCTTGTTTTGCTGAGCCGGTATCCGCGCCGGATTGAGCCTGAGCTTGTGCTTGCGCTTCTTGCTGGCCCAGTTCCATCAGCTTGGCAGATGCTTCAACCAGAGCTTGGATTTTCGCTTCGATGTCGGCTTTATCTTCGCCTTTCGCCGCTTTTTCCAGCGCAGTCAGCGCTTCTTCGATCTTGGTCTTTTCATCTGCTGGCAGCTTGTCACCCAGCTCGGTGATTTGCTTACGGGTACCGTGGATCAGGTGATCCGCTTGGTTACGGGTCTGTACCAGCTCTTCAAACTTACGGTCTGCATCCGCGTTAGCTTCAGCATCACGTACCATTTGTTGGATTTCTTCATCGCTCAGACCAGAAGATGCCTTGATGGTGATCTTCTGCTCACGACCGGTGTTCTTGTCTTTAGCAGACACGTGCAGGATACCGTCGGCATCGATATCGAAGGTGACTTCGATCTGCGCTGTACCACGTGGTCCTGGCTGGATACCTTCTAAGTTGAACTGACCCAGAGACTTGTTATCACCGGCACGCTTACGCTCACCCTGCAGAACATGGATGGTTACTGCAGTTTGATTGTCCTCAGCAGTAGAGAACACTTGGCTGTGCTTGGTCGGGATAGTGGTGTTCTTCTCGATCAGCTTGGTCATCACGCTGCCCATGGTTTCGATACCCAGAGACAGAGGTGTTACGTCCAGCAGCAGTACGTCTTTCACGTCACCGGCCAGAACACCACCTTGAACCGCCGCACCGATAGCTACTGCTTCGTCTGGGTTCACGTCTTTACGTGGCTCTTTACCAAAGAATTCAGCAACTTTCTTCTGAACCATTGGCATACGAGTCTGACCACCCACCAAGATCACATCATCGATCTCAGAAACAGACAGGCCGGCATCTTGCAGCGCAACTTTCAGTGGCTCCAGAGAACGCTGAACCAGATCTTCTACCAGTGATTCCAGTTTGGCACGGGTCACTTTGATGTTCATGTGCTTAGGACCGGTAGCATCTGCAGTGATGTACGGCAGGTTCACGTCGGTCTGCTGTGCAGAAGACAGTTCGATCTTGGCTTTTTCTGCTGCTTCTTTCAGACGCTGCATCGCCAGTGGATCGTTACGCAGGTCGATACCCTGTTCTTTCTTGAATTCGTCTACCAGATAGTTGATCAGACGGTTATCGAAGTCTTCACCACCTAAGTGAGTATCACCGTTGGTTGCCAGTACTTCGAAAGTCTTGTCGCCATCCATCTCGTTGATTTCGATAATGGAGATATCGAAAGTACCACCACCTAAGTCATACACAGCGATGGTGTGATCACCACCTTCTTTGTCCAGACCGTAAGCCAGTGCCGCAGCAGTTGGTTCGTTGATGATACGTTTTACTTCCAGACCTGCGATACGGCCGGCATCTTTGGTTGCCTGACGCTGCGCATCGTTAAAGTAAGCAGGTACGGTGATAACAGCTTCAGTGACTGGCTCTCCCAGGAAGTCTTCTGCTGTTTTCTTCATTTTCTTCAGAACTTCAGCAGACACTTGTGGTGGCGCCATTTTCTGGCCTTTCGCTTCTACCCACGCATCGCCATTGTCCGCTTGAACAATTTTGAATGGCATGATGCTTTCGTCGCGCTGAACTTCTTCGTCAGTGAAACGACGACCGATCAGACGCTTGATAGCAAACAGTGTGTTTTGCGGGTTAGTTACTGCCTGACGTTTTGCCGGCTGACCTACCAGGATTTCACCGTCTTGAGTGTAAGCGATGATGGAAGGCGTGGTGCGATCACCTTCGCTGTTCTCAATAACACGTGGCTTGTCACCATCCATGATGGCAACACAGGAGTTGGTAGTACCCAGGTCAATACCGATAATCTTGCCCATAGTGCATCTCCAAAACTTTAACTTAAATTCTGTTTAATCCGGGCTAAGCCAGTCCACATTCTTGTCTGTGTTCGCTTAGGCTCACCCGTCGCTCTTGCGGTTGATTAATAAGTGGGGTCGCATTTTTGAACCTCAAGGGGGAGAAGCGAAATTTTTTTAATTTTTTTTGCCCCCCGCAGTGAAACTGGACGACCGGGTATTTTTTCAACCGTGTATTGATTATTTCAACAATAAACGTATCATTCGCGCGCGCAGTTAAGCGCATTAAAATTTTCTTACATTTTCCCCTAATTTTTATTTTCCGACGGTATGCCGTCTTTTTT
>NZ_JRKB01000071.1:0-345 GCF_000800945.1 Plesiomonas sp. ZOR0011 | reverse complement strand
CCCGGATAGCTCAGTCGGTAGAGCAGGGGATTGAAAATCCCCGTGTCCGTGGTTCGATTCCGCGTCCGGGCACCACTTCTCTTTGTCACTCGGTGAACTGTAGAAATGGTGGCTTGATAAAGCAACGTGTTGCGCTGTGTAAGCAGCAAGAACAATTCCTCCTTAGTTCAGTCGGTAGAACGGCGGACTGTTAATCCGTATGTCGCTGGTTCAAGTCCAGCAGGAGGAGCCAAATTAACGTCGAGTTAATTGAGTTAAAGCGTTTGGTGTGCCCGGATAGCTCAGTCGGTAGAGCAGGGGATTGAAAATCCCCGTGTCCGTGGTTCGATTCCGCGTCCGGGCACC
>NZ_JRKB01000070.1:0-22689 GCF_000800945.1 Plesiomonas sp. ZOR0011 | reverse complement strand
TTTAACTTAATATCTTTTGGATATCAGCATTCTCAAACGAGTGCCCACACAGATTGTCTGATTAACTTTTTAAAGAACAGTTGTCGCGCTACGTTTTACTTCGCGTCGACAGGCTGAGAAATTTACTTTCTTCGCCGCATTGAGTCAAGCTTTATTTCACGCTTATTTCAGTGAAGAATTTATTTTCACTTCAGCAAGAAATTCAATCGCTTGCCGTCTCAACGAGGGCCGCATTATAGGGGCTAATTCATCAGAGGCAAGCGATAATTTCACTTTTTAAATCGTTCGTTCAAATTTCAAACAAACGTCTTAAAAGCCCAGCGATTTGAGCAGCGCGGGAACATCAGACAGGCTATCTACCACGTGATCGGCCAATGCTTCACCCTCTGCAGTGATAGGTTTACCGGTGCGAACCAAAATTTTGGTACCGACGCCTGCCGCTTGCGCTGCTTGCATATCTTCTTTCTTGTCACCGACCATGACTGAAGCGGCCATATCCAGACCCAAGAATTGTTTGGCTTCCAACAACATGCCCGGCTTCGGTTTACGGCAATCACAATCAACCTTGTACTCACCAATACCTGCTTCGGCGTGGTGTGGGCAGTAATAGATGCCATCAAGGTCAACGCCACGATCCGCCAAGGACCAATCCATCCACTCGGTCAGGTGCATAAACTGATCTTCACTGAACAAGCCACGGGCAATACCTGACTGGTTGGTTACCAGAACCAAAGCCAGCCCCATCGCCTTCAATTCACGGCAAGCGTCAATAGCGCCATCAATAAAGTCGAAGTTATCACTTTCATATACGTAGCCGTGATCGACATTCAATGTGCCGTCACGATCCAGAAATACAGCTGCTTGTGCCACTGTGGGTACTCTCCAAGGCATTAATGTAGGAAAAATTATCGCATGTTTTAGAGGCAAAGCGTATGGGAAAGCATCGTCGGTACTGATTGCTTCGTGCTGCGCGCTATCTATCACGCTTTCTATATAGATAACGCAATAGCGAGTTATCGGCGTCGCGTCAGAAAACGCAGCTCACAGTTATCTTTGTGTCCCCTCTTTTGCTCACTTGATTTTGAGTGGACAAATTATTTTAGACGTCTAGACGTAAAAACTCTTGACGATAGACGTCCAGACATCTTAGCATCCGTTATCAGAATGAACACGCATGTTTCCCAGTTGTATATTGTTTGCAACAGCGTTTTGTGCGATAGAAGTCTGTACCCGTTTCTGCATGGAGAGCATGACGTACCATGATCCGACTCAGCCACATAAGTAAAGTATTCCACACCGGTAACCGCACGGTGCATGCGCTGGATGATGTCAGCTTGCATGTTCCCGCAGGGCAGATCTTCGGTGTTATTGGCGCCTCAGGAGCCGGTAAAAGTACGCTGATCCGCTGCGTGAACCTGTTAGAGCGCCCAAGCTCGGGTGAGGTGGTGGTGGATGGCCGCGATATGCTGGCGCTGTCCGATAAGGAATTGACGCAGGCCCGTCGCCACATTGGGATGATTTTTCAGCATTTTAATTTGCTCTTTTCGCGTACCGTATTTGGCAATGTGGCTTTTGCGCTGGAGTTAGAAGGCTGCCCGAAGGCGCAATTACAGCAGCGCGTGACCGAGTTACTGGAGCTGGTTGGACTAGCGGACAAGCATGCAAGCTATCCGGCCAATCTGTCTGGCGGGCAAAAACAACGGGTGGCGATCGCACGAGCGCTGGCTTGTAATCCTAAAGTGTTGCTGTGTGATGAAGCCACCAGCGCATTAGATCCGGCCACCACGCGCTCGATTCTGGGGCTGCTCAAAGACATTAACCGCCGCTTGGGGCTAACCATTTTATTGATCACCCATGAAATGGATGTGGTGAAGCGCATCTGCGATCAGGTCGCGGTGATCAGTGGTGGCCGTCTGATTGAGCAAGGCACGGTCAGTGAAGTGTTTTCGCATCCGAAAACGCCATTGGCGCAGCAGTTTATCCGCGCCACTTTAGATTTGGACATTCCGGCCGATTACGCCGAGCGCTTAACTGCCGCGCCACAAGCCGGATTTTTCCCGCTGGTGCGTTTGGCCTTCTCGGGGCAATCGGTGGATGCGCCACTGCTGTCGAAGCTCGCTCGTGAGCAAGGCATTGATTGCAATATTTTGTGTGCGCAGATGGATTATGCCGGTGGCGTAAAGTTCGGGGTCATGTTGGCCGAGCTGGAAGGCGATGAGCAGCAATGCCAGCAAGCCATTGATTATTTTACCCAGCATCATGTACAGGTGGAGGTACTCGGTTATGTCGCAAGCCATGCTTGAATTGTTGTTTAAGGCGCTCGGCGAGACCCTCACCATGGTGCTGGTATCCGGCGCGATTGGTTTAGCGCTTGGGATCCCACTCGGTGTAGTGCTATTTATCAGCAAACCGGGGCAAATCAAAGAGCATGCGCTGCTGAATAAAGCGCTGGGTACGGTGGTCAATATTGGGCGCTCTATCCCGTTCATTATTCTGATTGTGTCGATTATTCCGCTTACGCGTCTGCTTGTGGGCACCTCGATTGGCACCATGGCAGCAGTTGTGCCACTAGCCATTGGCGCTACGCCGTTTATCGCCCGACTGGTTGAAGGCGCGCTGATGGAGATCCCATCCGGTTTAGTGGAAGCGGCACGTGCCATGGGCGCAAGCCCGCTGCAGATAATTGTCAAAGTGATGCTGCCGGAAGCGTTGCCGGGCATTATCAACGGGATCACCATTACGCTGGTGACCTTGGTGGGCTACTCGGCGATGGCCGGTGCGGTCGGCGGCGGGGGTTTAGGTGATGTGGGGATCCGTTACGGTTACCAGCGTTTTGACGGCACCGTAATGTTAGTCGTCGTCGCCATTTTGGTGCTGTTAGTGCAAATCATCCAAAGTGTGGGAGAGCGTCTGGTTCGCGCAACTGATCATAAATAATACGGCTCATAAATAATCTCGTTCACGTTACATCACTCCCTTATTGGTACGGCGACACGACGCCATGCCCGGGTTAATAAGATATAAAGAAGGATATCGACAATGACACTGAAGTTTAAAACCCTCGCTCTGGTAAGTGCTCTGGCTGGCAGCTTGTTGCTGACCGCCTGTGGTCAAAAAGAGGCTGACAGCAACAAGATTAAAGTGGGCGTGATCTCTGGCGCAGAAGAGCAAGTGGCGGAAGTTGCCAAAAAAGTGGCGAAACAGCAATACGGGTTGGATGTGGAGCTGGTGAGTTTCAGTGACTACATTACCCCGAACGCGGCGCTGGCCGATGGTTCGTTGGATGTGAATGCGTTTCAGCATAAGCCGTATCTGGATCAGCAAATTGCTGACCGCGGTTACAAGCTGGCTGTCGTGGGCAATAGCTTTGTGTATCCGATTGCCGGTTACTCGAAGAAAATTAAAAACGTCAGCGAGCTGGCCGATGGCGCTTCCGTAGCCCTGCCGAATGACCCGACTAACCTGGGTCGCTCTCTGCTGCTGCTGCAAGCACAAGGTCTGATCAAGCTGAAAGACGGAAGCGGTTTGAACGCAACCTTGCTGGATGTGGTCGACAATCCGAAGAAACTCAAGTTGGTTGAGCTGGAAGCGCCACAGCTGCCACGTTCACTGGATGATGTCGACTTGGCGATCATCAACACCACGTACGCCAGCCAAATTGGTCTGACCCCACCAAAAGATGGCCTGTTTGTTGAAGACAAAGCCTCTCCATACGTCAACCTGATTGTGGCGCGTGAAGACAATAAAGATGCCGAGAACGTACAAAAGTTCGTGAAAGCCTTCCAGACCGAAGAAGTGTATCAAGCGGCCAATGAAGTGTTTAAAGGCGGCGTGGTGAAAGGCTGGTAATCTTCCTTTTCTCGCTTCGCTTTGCTATCCCTCTTATAAGAGCGCCCATGCGGCGCTCTTTTGGTTTGTGGTGCTTTTGTTTACTATTGTCCGATAATGCTTATCTGATAATGGCAGATGGTACGGGCTTTCTTAGCGCCATCAGGCACGCGAGCGTGTTTTTACGCTACAGTTTCCCACGCCATCATTATTTGTGTGCGCTCTTACTTAACCTGAGTACGGATACCGGAATGTCTAAATCGATTCTGTTGTTTGCCGCCGCGACCCTGCTGGCCGGTTGTGCCACCCATTACAATGTGGACAGTAATCTGAATCCACAAAATGTGAAAACTTACTTTGCCCCCAGCACGATCGCGCTGTATGAAAAAAGCAGTGAGCTGGAAGGCGTGGAGTATAAGAATATTGGCCATGTACAGGGCGATGTGTGTCAGGCCGATAGCCGTGACAAGCCAGCAAGCCTGACCGAAGCGCGCAATGTGACCCTGCGTAAGGTGCAAGAGATGGGCGGCAATGGCTTGCTGCTGAATCAATGCCTGATGCTGACTGGCGTACCGGGCTGTGAGCAACTGGCACTCTGCCAAGGCTCGGCCATTATTGTGAACAAGTAATCTTGATTAACGAGTTGTGAGGTGATGCTGTTGGATCTGTCTCCTGAAACCTTAACCCTGACGCCGATAGGCGTGATCCAATCACCTTATAAAGAAAAGTTTGCCGTACCGCGCCAACCGGGGCTGGTGCAAGATGGCAACGGTGAGCTGCGTTTACTGCCCCCCTACAATCAACCGGATGCGGTGCGCGGCTTAGAGCAGTTCAGCCATATCTGGGTGATGTTTGTGTTTCACCAAACCCAAGAACAAGGCTGGCGTCCTACGGTGCGCCCGCCACGATTAGGCGGCAATGAGCGCCTAGGGGTATTTGCCACTCGTTCGACCTTTCGCCCTAATCCGATTGGGTTATCCAAAGTCGAGCTGCGCGGCATTAAGGTGCGTGGTGGTGAAGTATATCTGGAGCTCGGCAGCCTCGATTTAGTCGACGGCACCCCTATCTTGGATATCAAACCTTACTTGCCGTATGTGGATAGCGAACCCGATGCGCGCGCCGGTTTTGCACAAGAGGCTCCGCAATCTGACATGCAAGTGCTGTTTAGCGCGGTGGCAGAGCAGGTTTTGCAGCAAGAAGCACGCCGTTATCCGCACTTGCGCCGTTTTATCAGCGACGTGCTGGTGCAAGACCCACGCCCGGCCTATCGTAAAAAAGAGACGGATGCGCGCGAATACGCCGTCCATTTATTGGACTTTAATGTCCGCTGGCAGGTCACCGGCACCCAAACCGAGGTGCTGATGATAGAAAAGCGCAGCTGATTTGAGCAAAGAGGCTTTTTGGCCTCTCGTCACACTGCTAAACTAGCCGCTTTCCGATTTTGTCTGAATCACTCACGGAATCTATCCATGCGTACCAGTAATTATCTGCTCTCCACTTTGAAGGAGACTCCATCCGATGCGGAGGTGATCAGCCACCAGCTGATGCTCCGTGCCGGCATGATCCGTAAATTAGCCTCCGGCCTGTACACTTGGCTGCCGACCGGTCTGCGCGTACTGAAGAAAGTTGAAAACATCGTACGTGATGAAATGAACAAAGCCGGCGCCATCGAAGTGTCGATGCCAGTGGTTCAGCCGGCTGACCTGTGGGTGGAAACCGGTCGTTGGGAGCAATACGGTCCGGAGCTGCTGCGTATCGCTGACCGTAACGAGCGTCCATTCGTGCTGGGTCCAACCCACGAAGAAGTGATCACTGACCTGATCCGTAACGAAGTGTTCTCCTACAAGCAACTGCCACTGAATCTGTTCCAGATCCAGACCAAGTTCCGTGATGAGATCCGTCCACGTTTCGGTGTGATGCGTGCCCGTGAGTTCCTGATGAAGGATGCGTACTCCTTCCATACCTCTCAAGAGTCACTGCAAGTGACTTACGACAAGATGCATGCCGCTTACAGCGCCATCTTCTCACGTATGGATCTGGATTTCCGCCCAGTGCTGGCTGACACCGGCTCTATCGGTGGTAGCTCTTCACACGAATTCCACGTACTGGCCAAGAGCGGTGAAGATGATATCGCCTTCTCTGATGCGTCTGACTACGCGGCTAACGTAGAGATGGCGGAAGCCGTGATGCCTGCGGGCGAGCGTGCTGCACCAAGCGAAGAGATGCGTGTGGTGGATACACCGAATGCCAAAACCATCGCTGAGCTGACTGAGCAGTTCAATCTGCCGGTTGAGAAGACCGTGAAGACACTGGTAGTACGCGCAGCTGAAGGTAGCGGTCACAAGCTGGTTGCACTGCTGGTTCGTGGCGACCACGAGCTGAACGAAATCAAAGCGCAGAAACTGCCACTGGTTGCCGATCCGCTGGAAATGGCGGACGAAGCAGAAATCCGCGCCGCGATTGGCGCCGGTCCTGGTTCACTGGGTCCGGTTAATCTGCCACTGCCAATCATTGCCGACCGTGCCGTGATCATGCTGAGCGATTTCGCAGCTGGCGCTAACCAAGATGGTAAGCACCTGTTCGGTATCAACTGGGAGCGTGACCTGCCACTGGCCGACGTAGCGGATATCCGTAACGTGGTTGAGGGCGATCCAAGCCCGGATGGTCACGGTACGCTGCAGATCAAACGCGGTATCGAAGTGGGCCACATCTTCCAGCTGGGTACGAAGTACTCCGAAGCGATGAAAGCTTGCGTGCAGGGCGAAGATGGCCGTAACCAGACCATGCTGATGGGCTGCTACGGTATCGGTGTTTCCCGTGTGGTTGCAGCGGCTATCGAGCAAAACCATGACGAGCGCGGCATTATCTGGCCTGACGCGATTGCTCCGTTCCATGTAGCCATTTTGCCAATGAACATGCACAAGTCTTACCGCGTGCAAGAGGCGGCCGAGAAGCTGTACAACGAGCTGCAAGCGGCCGGTATCGATGTACTGATAGACGATCGTAAAGAGCGTCCGGGCGTGATGTTTGCTGACATGGAGCTGATGGGTATTCCGCACGTGGTGGTGATCGGTGATCGCAACCTCGACAACAATGAGCTGGAATATAAGCAGCGCCGCAGCGGCGAGAAGCAGATGATCAAGAGTGATGACATTCTGAGCGTACTGCTGGCCAACATTAAGCGCTAATACGCGAGCGCTTACGTCAAAGAGCCTCGTCTCAATGAGACGAGCGCAAAAACCAGAAAACAAAAAACCCCGCCGGAGATCCGTGCGGGGTTCTTTTTTATCTAATAGTTAGCGATATTACAGCGCTAAAGCTTCTCGCTTCAGGTTTGACTACCGCTCTTTCCCATGCGCACTTCCCTATGCAGAGCTTACTCACTGCGTCACTCTTCTTCTGACTGACACTGCTCGGCAGGAACAAAGCCTTCTAAGCTATCGACCACCAGCACGGAGCTGGCCGAGACCTCATCACTATCCCCGGCTTTATCAGCCTTATCGGCAAAATGCGCGGTCAGCTCAACCAAAAGAGGTTTCTGCGGATCTTTACCGTGCAGCTTTTGCACCGCTTTACGATAAGCCGCTTGCAAGGCTTTGCTTTCCCCTTGCAAGGTAAAGGTCAAACCGGTGGCACAATCTTGTAAGACCGCACCGGTAGCGCGCGGAGTATACATCCCGCGTACCGACATAGGATCGCTCGGCAACGCCACCTCGGCGCCCTGCAGCACATACTGATGTTCATCCGGCAACGGTTTGTCGTCCTGATCCAGCATCAATAAGCTATCTGGGCGCACCTGATAGCTTTGCACATCACCATTGCTGGAGGTCAGGATCAACTTTTCACCCTGCCGAGTCCAACGGCCATAGTCTGCAAACAGCTGTCCGCTGCGTCCTTGCAGGTAGGTATCGGTTTCCACAAAACTGCCGTCATCATTCAGACGGATCCGGGTGTCGATACCATCACAATCAGTACACGGCAGCACACCTTGATAACCTTCAAATAAGGTTGCCGGTTCGCTGTCGGTGGTACGCGTATTGTCGGCGGCCTGCACCACCGGCATGCTCAGACTGAAAATGACAGACAGGGCCAACGCACTGCGCAAAAAAGAGGATGCCATAACGTGCTCCTGTTCTCTGTATTGACTCTACCCCTTAAGGATACCGCCTGCCGCCACTCTCTACCATGCTGTTTTACGCATGCATCACGCTTAGCCGCCAAGAGGAAGGCCGCTTTTTGTGTAATCAGCGGTATTAAGATATAACAGCGCATGACGATTTTTCATTTTCATGCAGGAGAAATGCTATGTTGCAGTATGGCGAGCGAATCCGCCGAGCATATGCACAGATTGGTAGCGGAGAGCTCGGTTATATTCCAGATGCACTACACTGTGTACTGGAGACATTGAACCGGATAGCGGAAGATCCGGCCGTACCGGAAACGGTGCGCGATCAGGCAGCCTATGCCGCCGCCAATCTGTTAATGAGTGACATCAGCACGGATTAGGAATTTCATCATGACCAATGACTATCAGCCCATCTCATGTGCGACTTACGATCTTCTGGAACTGGCCTGTATGCACCACTATAAGCTGCATATCACGCAAAAGTCCGGTGAAGTGATTGAAGGCACCGCGATGGACATGCAGATTGAGAACCATCAGGAATTTATTCTGCTGCAACTGGCAGATGGTCATGAGATCCGACTGCGGCTCGATAGCCTGCACGCCTTCAGCCACGAGCGCTTTGGCGTGCAATACTTGGAGTGAGCAGGGGTAAACAGATACAAGGCGCGATGGTTTGCCCTATCCCGCCTTGTATTTCGTGTTCAGCGTTGCGTTTTTTGCTGGCTAACGGTGCTTAGCACAGCCACGGCTTGGCCCAGTAAATCTGCCACTGTGGCTGATCAGGCTGCGGTTGCCCTTCTTTGGTGACAAACACGCCAAAGGCAGCAATTAAGGTTTCGCCGTAAAACAGCATCGGTGTGCGATCGCGCAGCCACGGCGGAATACCGCGCTCTTGCCAGATTTTCTTAATCTGACGCGAGCCATTACGCCCGATGATATGAAAACGCCCCTGCGCGCGAAAACGCACGCTGACAAACTCGGCGGGCAGCGGCGCACGCACGCTTAGGCCGCCTTCTTGTAAACGCAACTCGCCCAAGTTATCCGGTAACACCAGCGGACGTAAACCATCCCACATCTGCACCGAATCGGCGAGTGAGCGCATGCTCGGCAGCAAATACAGACGCTGCTTGAAGCGGCGCACCTGCCACTGCTGGATATTCAGTACCGGCTCAGCATCTTGACGCGCCATAGCCACTTGATACCACAAGCTCTGCAGCTGCTCCCGCGAAGGCATTAATGCGCCGAGACACGCAAACCAGCGGCGCAAAATCGCTTGGCGTTTCACTTCGCTCATCTGCTGCAACCCAGCGATATCGATAGACTCATCGTCATCCAGCAGGGTTTGCAAAGACTCCATCAACAGCTCATCGAGCAGCTCTTCTTGCTCGCCACACAGCGCGGCACTGCGCGCTACCGCTTCACCAAAATGTGGCCAACGAGCGGTCAGCTCGGGGATCACTTGCAAGCGCAGGAAGTTGCGATCAAAGCGCGGATCGCTGTTACTGTCATCTTCAACCCAGCTCAACTGATGCAACGCGGCATAGGCTTCAATCTCGGCGCGGGAAACGTACAGTAACGGGCGCACCTGCTGACCACGCATAAACGGCATCCGCGCCGTCATCGCCGCCAACCCCGCCGGACCACTGCCGCGCTTGAGCGCCAGCAATACTGTTTCACACTGGTCATCCAAATGCTGCGCGGTGACCAAACTCTCACCGGCTTCTAAGCGTGAGCCAATGGCATGATAACGCGCATCACGAGCCGAAGCTTCCAAGCTGATATGGGCTTTTTTCACCTGCACACGCACCACATCCAGCGGAATTTGCCACTGCGCACACTGCTGCTCGCAATGCAGCGCCCACTCATCCGCAAAACGGCTCAGGCCGTGGTGCACATGCACCGCGCGCACCCGAAGCTCAGGGCGCAACTGACGCAAACGCATCATCAAATGCAGCAGTACGGTGGAGTCAACGCCACCACTGTAGGCAACCAGTACGCGGTTGTCCTCTCCGATACACGCGGCGGCCTGCGCCAGAATTGGGTCACTGTTCATAAAGTTCTAAAGGTAATTGATCCGGATCGGCAAAGAAGGTGAAACGACGCTGAGTATAAGGATCGGTGCGGATCGGCTCACAGGCAATACCGTGTGCCTGCAATGTGGCCACCGCCTCATCCAGCGCACTGACGGCAAACGCCAGATGGCGTAATCCGCACGCCTCGGGTTGGCTGAGTCGCTGCGGTGGATGCGCGAATGAAAATAGCTCCAGAGTGTACTGACCGTCTAACGCCAGATCCAACTTCCATGAATCACGCTCTGGCCGGTAATGCTCAGCCAGTACGCGAAACCCGAGGATCTCGGTATAAAACGCTTTCGAACGCGCGTAATCGGAGCAGATCAGCGCGATATGGTGTACGGCACGGAGTTTGAGCATCCCTTTCCTCTGTCAGCCAGACGGCAGTCAGTTACTGCCGTCAGGAGCGAAACGTTAACGCTCTGCGCTGTCAGATGCAAGGATCAAAGTGCCTGTGCGCGGTATTGGCTGACCGGATTCACAATATGCTCACGCGCGGCGACGATCTGCAGCTCGTATTTGCCGTTTTGCTGGGTACAGGTCATCACATCGTTGACGGCATTTGCGGTGTGCTCAAAGGCCTCACGATCATTTTTGCCTTGCAGCAAGTTAGCCAAGAAGATGGCGCTGGTCAGATCGCCCACGCCCACCGGCTGGCGGTCAAAATCATGCAGCGGACGGCTGATATGCAGCACCTCATCGGCACTCACCAGCAGCATTTCAAATTGCTGCGGATCACGGCCAGCTTTGCTCAGGTGTTTCACCAGCACTTTCTTCGGTCCACGGCTCAGCAAATGACGCGCTGCCGCAACCGCTTGTTCGAAGTTCTCTACCGGCAAGCCAGACAGCGCTTGCAGCTCCAGCAGGTTTGGCGCTAAGACATCGGCGCAGCTCACCGCATCATGCTCTAAAAACTCTGCCACGCCCGGTGCCACGATACAGCCCTTTTCTGGGTGCCCCATGACCGGATCGCAAAAATAAATCGCATTTGGATTTTTGGCTTTCACCGCACGTACGGTGGCCAAAATAGACTGACCTTGTTCTGCCGCGCCGATATAACCCGACAGCACCGCATCGCACTCTGGCAATACGCCAATCTCATCCATGCCTTGGGTGATCAGACCAATTTGTTCTTGTGGGAATACCATACCCTGCCATTTTTGGTATTGGGTGTGGTTGGAAAACTGAACGGTATGCAACGGCCAAACATCAACACCTAACAGCTGCATCGGTAATACGGCTGCTTTATTACCGGCATAGCCGTAAACGACATGAGACTGAATCGACAGAACGTTTTTCATGATTTTATGAGCTCCGCATGCCCCAACAGGCATTCGCATGCTTTATGCAAACTAAAAAGAGATGACGTAAGAATATCGGATTATCGCCGCAAAAAGTAAAAAAAACGGCGCGAAATGCGCCGTTTTTTGTATACACAAATTACTGCTTGATGATCTTAACGGTGTAGCGGCCGTCAGCTTGACGATACGCACCGTGGATATCAGTTTCGAAGCCTGGGAAGTGGGCACCGATTTCGCACAGCATCTGCAGGAAGTCCAGCACTGGGCGGCTTTCTTCGGTAATCATTTCACCTGGCATTACCAGAGGAACACCTGGTGGATATGGCAGGATCATGTTGGCGTTGATCTTACCAACCATCTCTTCCAGGTAGCACTCTTCCACGTTACCGCGCAGTTCCTGTTGGAACGCAGCGTGCGGAGTCATCACCAGCTTAGGCAGAACTTCGAACGCGGTGTACATCAGTTCTGGCAGGTTGTGGTGGCAAATCAGCTTGTGGATGCCTTGTGCCAGTTCCTGGATACGCATTTCTGCGTAGAACTCTGGGTTAGACGCGTACACGCTTGGCAGTACGTTCTTAACTTTCATGTTCAGGTCGTAGCAACGTTTGAACTCGGTCAGACCACGCAGCAGGCTCAGTGCCTTGGTCTTATCGATACCGATGCTGAACAGGAACAGCAGGTTGTAAGGACCGGTCTTCTCAACGATGATACCGCGGTCGTCCAGGAACTTAGCAACCAGGGATGCTGGGATACCTTGTTCTTCCAGAGTACCTTCTTTGCTCAGGCCCGGAGTCAGCAGGGTAACTTTGATTGGGTCCAGGAACATGTGGTTTTCGTCCATGTCCTTGAAGCCATGCCAGCCGTCTTTCGGATCCAGGTTCCAGCAAGCCACTTCGTCGATGTTCTCTGGCTGCCATACGTCGAAGAACCAGCCATCGCACTCAGAACGCAGCTTTTTGATTTCCTTACGGAAACGGATAGCGCGGTCGATAGAGCCTTGGATCAGGCGCTTACCAGCATTGCCCTTCATCATCGCTGCTGCGGTTTCAGTGGAAGCCACGATACCGTAGTGCGGAGAAGTAGAGGTGTGCATCATGTACGCTTCGCTGAAGGTTTCCTCGTTGATGTCACCTTTAACGTGAATCATGGAAGCCTGAGAGAACGCAGCCAGCAGTTTGTGAGTGGACTGGGTTTCGTAGAATACTTTACCCGGTACACGGTCACCGCTCATACCACACTTGCCCTTATAGATTGGGTGGAAGTTGGTATAAGGAACCCATGCAGAGTCGAAATGGATAGATTTAACATCCAGAGTCTTCTTGATGGTGTCAGTGTTGTACAGCAGACCGTCGTAAGTAGAGTTAGTTACTACGGCGTGAACTGGCCACTCAGCATTTGGTGTTTCAGCAATTTTCTGCTCGATAGTTTCACGAGTGAATTCGCTGTGTGGGATACCACCCAGGATACCGTAAGCGTTACGGGTTGGACGGAAGTACAGCGGAGTCACGTCGCTCATCATCATCAGGTGAGTCAGAGACTTGTGGCAGTTACGGTCGATCATGATGGTGCTGCCAGCTGGTGCTGAGTACATACCTACGATCTTGTTCGCAGTAGATGTACCGTTAGTCACCATGTAGCTACGCTCAGCGTTGAAAGTACGTGCAATGTACTCTTCCGCTTCTTTGTGTGGACCGGAGTGGTCCAGCAGTGAGCCCAGCTCGCCAACAGAGATAGAGATGTCAGACTTCATGGTGTTCTCACCGAAGAAGTCATAGAAAATGCTACCTACTGGAGATTTCTGGAACGCAGTACCGCCCATGTGGCCTGGAGTACAGAAAGTGTATTTACCTTCTTCAACGTACTTGAACAGCGCCTTGGTCAGTGGAGGCAGGATGTCGTCAACGTAAGCGGCAACAGCTTGCTCGATCTTCAGAGTGATGTCAGACGCCATGTCCAGCGCGTACTCGAAGAAAGTCACGTTCAGACGCAGGTCGTTCAGGCTCACGTCCAGAGTAGAGTGAGTGTTAGCGAACGCGAACAGAGGCAGTTTCTCGTTCAGTTCGTTGATATCACGGCACAGATCCAGGCTGTACTTGTCCCAATCGAATACAACACCCGCAACGCGTGCGTTGTTTTCCAGCAGTTTCAGCAGATCTTCACGGTCGTTTGGATAAACAACCTGGAAACCTTTTTCTTCCAGCGAAGCGTGTAATTCACGGATCGGTTCTTCTTTGAAGAAGGCACCGAGGTGATTCATGATAGCAATAATATTCATTATATAACCCTTACTTTATACCGTGCTGCCACCTCTTCCGTCAGAGATAACATCGAGTGAAGCAGCACGTTTTTGAGGATATGGTTTAGCTATTCTTTTAACTCAGACTTGCCATTACGCAGCAGTTGCAGCGCTCTTACGGCCAATCTTGTTCGCGTAGAACATCAGGATGATCAGGCTCACGATGAAGGTGGCAGTCAGCTGAGCTGAAGTTGCACCTGCCAGCGCTACGAAACAGAACGCTGCAGCAATTACGGAAGCCACGATGCTCAGTACGCTGCGAGTAGTCGCGCCTTCGAAGCGGATCAGGTTCACAGCAGAGTAGAAGTAAGGCAGCATGGTCAGCAGTACCGCGATACCAGTCAGCTGGCCGAACAGGTCAGAAGCGTTCGCACCGCTAGAGCTTGCTACAGTCAGCAGGATCATCAGCACAGTCATTTTGCAAGACGCCAGAATCAGACCTTTCTTAGGTACGCCGTTCTTGTCCATCTCGCCGTATACAGCTGGGAAGTTACCGTCTTGTGCAGCACGCGCACCCGCTTGGCCAACCAGCATCATCCAAGAACCCAGAGAGGTCAGACAGGCGATAGCGGTGAAAGCAGATACCAGAGGCGCAGCCCAAGAACCCACCATCTTAGAAGTACTTACTGCAAACGGCGCACCAGACGCAGCCATTTCAGCAGCAGGGAACATACCGGACATCACTTGAGTTGCCAGGATGTAGATGATACCCGCCAGACCAGTACCCAGCATGGTAGCCATTGGTACGGTACGCTGTGGGTTGTCTACCATACCGGTACTTACCGCAGCAGATTCAACACCCACGAACGCCCACAGGCACAGCAGAACAGAGCTAACAACTGCTTTAGTGCTTGGCTCACCAGTGGTGTTCCAGTTAGCAACGTAAGTTGCAGTGTCGAACCAAGCCCAACCGAAGATAGCGGTAGCAACTACTGGGATCAGTACCAGAATCAGACCGATACTGGTCAGACGGCTCACCCAAGAACCACCCAGCAGGTTGATAAAGGTAAAGAACCATACAGCAGCGATACAGGCGATACCGGCAGCCACTGGCTCGTTCAGAACTGGGAAGAAAGTAGACAGGTAAGCAACCGCGGTGATAGCGATAGCCAGGTTACCGATCCAGTTAGCGTGGTAGTACAGAACACCGGTTTGGAAACCAAATACTGGGGCAATTTCACCAGCGTATGCAATCGGGCCACCCTCTTGAGGGTTCTTAGTAGCCAGACGGGCATATACATAGGCCAAAGACATCGCACCGATCAGAGCAATAACCCAACCCCAAATGGAGATAGAGCCGATACGAGCCAAGTTAGCTGGCAGCAATGCGATACCACTACCCATCATGTTACCGGCTACTACACCAGTACAGGCTAGCAGGCCGATTTTTTTAGTCGACGACATGGTGACTCCTGAATTTCAATATTTGAAATCTTAACCACTGTCCGAATTTCAATGTTCAGCGCAGTGACTACTTAACTTATGCCGAGAACAGAAACTGACTATATTCCTGCCCTTCTTTTCACAAGCGTGCAGTATTGTTTTATGTAAGTGGCTAAACCTGATTCACATGAGTCTTATTCACATCAATCGCGGTTTACCAGATAAAGCAGCAAGCACCCAAAAGAGATATCTGCATCTGCTTATTACTTTGTGTTCAACAAAAGAGCGAATCAAAAACGTGTCATTTACACAGTGTCACTCGTTTTGTGTGATGGACTTTATCCCTCTGCCAAATAAAAGTCCTAAAGTTAAAGTGAACTTATTAAATCTTCTCAAGAAATGACAATTCCAAACATTCCATGAGACTTGTTGCAGAATGTAACCCAACCGTTTGCACTCGCTAAATTTAAAATATAAACACATATAAATCAGCATGTTGATATTAACTTTACCCGCATCAATATTGTGCCTTTGCAGTGTCAACATGGCGCAATATTAACCATCAGCAACAAACAAACATCTTTAGGGATATCCATGCGCACACCGCAATACATGGCAACCTGTTTACTTAATATCCCTTCCTTGCCAATAACTATGCGCAAAATGACGATTTATTCTCCGCTATCAACCTCGAAAACATCCGGTTAAAAAAGAAAACAGCAACGGCAACCCCAAAATAAACCGCCAGATTACATGGCGAAGATAAATAATCAGCATGTTCCCAAAAGCAAGAGATAGCACCGTGAGGCTCAAGCCCAGCCAAACTAAGCTAATAACTACTAAACCAAGAACACTAAACCAATAAACCTAAGCTAAAAAAACAAGCACAGAACATACGGAAAGTATGAGAAAGAAATAAACAATGATCGGGATAAAAAAGAATGGAAGAGTTGAAGATGAGAGCGGGTAATAAGATGCAGGGGATTAATAGAAAGATGAAAAGATGAAAAGATGAAAAGATGAAAAGAAGAGATAGTGGAAAAATGAGAATAGGGAAAGCTAAAAACAGAAACGCACGGGATAGCGCGAATACCCCATTGAGCATCACTCAACTCAATAATACCTAGGATGCCTAGCCTCAGCTTCAGCCTCAAGCGCACCACTCAGCACGGCTAGCGGCCACCACACCGCCCCGCTGCGCCACGACGTAAAGCGTGGCGCGACACCGTCATCAGTCACCCATTAATCAAAGGTGGTATCGTTCAGATAAGGCGCTACGGCATTGAGCTCACTTTGGAAGATAGCGTTTTTAATCCAGTAATAGGTGCCCTTACCCGGATGCTGATTGTACGCCGACAGATAGGCATCCGCCGCATCACTGAACAGCCCTTCCAGCTCATACACCTTACCCAGCAGCACGTAAGACAGCCAGTTACGCTCCAGCTTCACCGCCTGCTCAGCATACATCTGCGCCTGCGCCAGATTGCCGTTATTCAATTGGAACAACGCCTGCAGCTGCAACACGATCGGATTACCGTGCAGCTCTGGCGCGTCCACAATCCGCGCCAGCTCATCTTTAATCGCCGAACGCTGCTGCTCCGCATCACCACTTGGCTGCAACGTCATCAACACCATATTGTTGAGCAGCAACTCAGCACGCGCATAGATAAAGTTCGGGTAATCTTTCAGTAAGGTTTGCAGAATATCGCGCGCCGCGACTAAGGAGTCCACATCCCCGCTTTGCATCAACTGGTGCGCATGATAATACTGGCGCAACACATGCCCATCTTGCGGTGCTACGTTACTCAAACGGGTAATCAAAGTCTGTGGCGGCTGTAAGCCCAGCACCGCAAACACATGGTTGAGCACATCAACCTGCACCGTCAGCAAGTTGGTTTCGGTAATGATGTAGCGCTTGCTCATCAGCACTTTACGCGTAGCGTTATTGACCAGTGAAACCGATAAGAAACACTGACTGACGCGGTGGTGCTGCTGATTTTCAAACTGGGTATACAGCGTCTTCCCCGCTGTCGGCAGACTACGATCACTGTAATTGGTCATGTCGTGTGCATTGTACGGGCTGTAATTATTCAGCGCCTGCGCCAGAAGCTCATTAACACTGCTAATAGGCCCTTGAGTATTGGCACACACACTATTTGGGTTAGCGACCCACTGGATAGACACCGCATTCGGATCCATCAATACCGGCGACATATCCGGCACTGGACGGAACAGAAACGCCGAACCTCCGGCAAACAGGCTCAGCAGCAAGACAATCCCCAGCACTTTCCACCAGGAAAAACGCGGTGCAACCACACCTTGAGTTACGGTATCGGCAGGAGGAACGAAACAGGCAAGCTTAGCCGCCGCATACAGCTCTTGCTCGGTGGTCGACACCGGCGCACTGCTGATACTGGCGGCCGGATTTACCGGCTCTACAGGCGTGACTGGGGCAGCGCTGACTTCTGGGGTAGGCTCTACCGGCACGGCAGCCAATGGCGGCTCATAACCGGAAACATGCGCATCACCGACGCACAACGTGACCGAGGCCACCAGCTTGTAACCGCGTTTCGGCACGGTCACGATATATTCCGGCGCGTCTGGCCGGCCATCTTTCAGACATTTACGCAACTCAGAGATGCACTGAGTCACCACATGCGGCGTTACCACATTGCGGGTCCAGATATTATCAATCAGCTCATCGCGGCTGAGCACTTCTCCCGGATGGGTAGAAAAATAGCACAGCATATCGACAAGTCTTGGTTCAACCACCAAGACCCGTTCGCCACGAATTAACTTATTGTCAGCTGCAGAAACCAGCCATTCGCCCACGCGGTAGGATTCGTCTCGCATTATACTGAGTATTGTTTCATGTCATCGGATCAAAATTTCGAGTGCGCAAGGCTAGCACGGTTTTCCCCGCAGCAAAACTTTCTCTCTCACACAAAGTGGAGAAAATGAGGTTTTCTTGATGTAAAAGGGCGTTCTACCGGCGTGAAAATGACAAATCTCAGCGACTTGTCGACATAATAAAAAAGCGGCCATCACAGCCGCTTCTTAAGCATTTTATCAAATTTATTGCATAAATCAGCAATAACCGTAATTCATCAGACGCTGATAACGACGCTCCAGCAGCATATTCTCATCCAGCACGTCCAAATCCTGCAGATCTTGTTGCAGTTGTGCCTTCAGTGCCGCCGACATTGCCGCCATATCACGGTGCGCACCACCCAGTGGCTCACCAATCACGCTGTCAATCAGGCCCAGCTCATGCAAACGCGGCGCGGTGATCCCCATCGCTTCCGCGGCCAGTGGCGCTTTATCGGCGCTCTTCCACAAAATGGAGGCACAGCCTTCCGGTGAAATCACCGAATAGGTGCTGTATTGCAGCATGTTGACCTTATCACCCACCCCGATCGCCAGCGCGCCACCAGAGCCGCCTTCACCAATCACGGTACAAATGACCGGTACGGTCAGCATCGACATCTCTTTGAGGTTACGCGCAATCGCTTCGGACTGGCCACGCTCTTCTGCACCCACGCCAGGGTAAGCACCTGGGGTATCGATAAAGGTAATGATCGGCAGCTTAAAGCGCTCCGCCATCTTCATCAGACGCAGGGCTTTACGGTAGCCTTCAGGTGCTGGCATACCGAAGTTACGGCGGATCTTCTCTTTGGTCTCACGGCCTTTTTGATGGCCAATAACCATCACCGGACGCCCTTCCAAACGGGCAATCCCGCCAACAATCGCTTTGTCATCGGCGTAAGCGCGATCACCGGCCAGCTCATCAAACTCAGTGAAGATCTGGTCGATATAATCCAACGTATAAGGGCGACGCGGATGACGCGCCAGCTGGGCAATCTGCCAAGCGCCCAGATCCGCAAAAATCTTGCGGGTCAGCTCTACGCTCTTATCCTGTAAACGACGGATCTCATCATCCAGATCGAAATCCAGATCCTCGTTTTGGCGGTTTACCGAGCGAAGCGAATCAATTTTGGCTTCCAATTCGGCAATTGGCTGTTCAAAATCCAGAAAATTCAGACTCATAATTATGGTTGTCCTAGTCAAACTCCAGCTCGATCTGTTCATTCCCGATCAGCGTACGCAGACCGAGTAGCAATTGATCGGATGGGGTTACACGCCATTCAGTACCTAAACGCAGCCGGGCGCGCGCGTCATCCCGCTGGTAGTAAATATTGACCGGCACACTCCCGGCGCGGTGCGGCTCGAGCACCTGTCGGAAACGGCTGAAAAACTGGTCATCAATTTGCCCGTCTGTTAACGAGATGGCAAGTGCACGGGCGTATTTTTCCCGCGCTTCACCAATATCAAGCACTTCTCTAGCCGTCATTCTAAGTCCGCCGGAGTAGTCATCAAAGCTGACCTGTCCGGTAACCAGCAAAATGCGGTCTTTTTCCACCAGAT
Organism: Plesiomonas sp. ZOR0011; assembly: GCF_000800945.1. Classification (NCBI taxonomy): domain Bacteria; kingdom Pseudomonadati; phylum Pseudomonadota; class Gammaproteobacteria; order Enterobacterales; family Enterobacteriaceae; genus Plesiomonas; species Plesiomonas sp. ZOR0011. Next base: position 3,258 of record NZ_JRKB01000070.1, on the reverse strand, counting down.
GCTGATAACGATCGAGTGCATCCGAGAATAACATTACTTCCAGTCGGCCGGAACGATCATCCAGTGTCACCAGACCGATCCGCGAGCCACGTTTCGTTGTCATCACCCGCGCCGCCACCACCAAGCCAGCCGCTACGGTAACCTGACCGCGTGGCGATGGCACCATATCTTTTAAGCGCGACGGCACATAGCGGTCTAACTCTTTCAGATACTGGGTGATCGGGTGTCCGGTCAGATACAAGCCGAGCGTCTCGCGCTCCCCTTCCAGCCACACTTGATCTGGCCACGGCGGCACGTTGGCATACGCCTGTTCAACTTGCTCCGGCGCATCGGCCAGCACGCCAAACATGTCAGCCTGCCCCAACGCTTCGGCTTTGGCATGCTGATCGGCGGCTTTCAGCGCTTCTTCCAAGCTCGCCATCAGCGCCGCGCGATGCGGGCCTAAGCGATCCATCGCGCCGGATAAAATCAGTTTCTCCAGTACCCGGCGGTTGATGCGTTTAACATCCACCCGCGCACAAAAATCAAACAGGTCACGGAAATAACCACCGGCTTGACGCGCTTCTACAATCGCTTCGATCGGGCCTTCACCGACCCCTTTCACCGCCCCGATGCCGTACACAATCTCGCCCGCTTCGTTGACACGGAAGTGATGCTCACCGCTATTCACATCCGGAGGCAGAATTTTCAGCCCCATGCGACGACATTCTTCGACCAGACCAACGATTTTATCGGTGTTATCCATATCAGCGGTCATTACCGCCGCCATGAACTCTGCCGGATAGTGAGTCTTGAGCCACAGCGTTTGGTAAGACACCAGCGCATAGGCCGCGGAGTGCGATTTGTTAAAGCCGTAGCCAGCGAACTTCTCCACCAAGTCGAAGATCTTCATCGCCAACTCGCCGTCGACGCCGTTCTTCTCCGCGCCCTCTTTAAAGGTGCCGCGCTGCTTGGCCATCTCTTCCGGCTTTTTCTTACCCATCGCACGGCGCAGCATATCCGCACCGCCCAGCGTATAGCCGGATAGCGTCTGGGCAATCTGCATCACCTGTTCTTGATACAAGATGATGCCGTAGGTCGGCTCCAGAATCGGTTGCAGTGACTCATGTTGCCATTGCACGTCCGGATACGAGATCGCTTCACGCCCGTGCTTACGGTCGATAAAGTTATCCACCATCCCGGACTGCAGTGGGCCCGGACGGAACAGGGCCACCAGCGCGATCATATCTTCGAAGCAGTCGGGCTTCAGACGCTTGATCAAATCTTTCATACCGCGCGATTCGAGCTGGAATACCGCGGTCGTTTCAGAGCGTTGCAGCAACTCAAACGAGGCCGGATCGGTCAGCGAAATCGCCGCAATATCTACCGGAGGCTTGCCCTCTTTAGCCAAGCGCGGGTTAATCATCTCCAACGCCCAGTTGATGATGGTCAAGGTACGCAGGCCAAGGAAGTCAAACTTCACCAGACCGGCGTATTCCACATCGTTTTTATCGAACTGGGTTACCGGATGATGACCTTCGGAGTCACAATACAGCGGAGCAAAGTCGGTGATCTTGGTTGGTGCAATCACCACCCCACCGGCGTGTTTACCGGCGTTACGGGTGACCCCTTCCAGTTTACGCGCCATATCGATCAGCGCCCGCACCTCTTCATCGGCGTCATACGCCGCCTGCAGCTGTGGCTCAGCTTCAAAGGCTTTCGCCAAGGTCATGCCAGGGTCGGGCGGGATCAGCTTCGAGATGCGATCCACAAAGCCATACGGATGGCCCAGCACACGGCCCACATCACGGATCACCGCTTTGGCCGCCATGGTACCGAAAGTGATGATCTGGGATACCGCATCACGACCATACATATCGGCCACGTGCTCGATAACCTGATCGCGCTTATCCATGCAAAAGTCGACGTCAAAGTCGGGCATGGAAACCCGTTCAGGGTTCAAGAAGCGTTCGAACAGCAGGTCAAATTCCAGCGGATCCAGATCGGTGATTTTCAGCGCATAGGCCACCAATGAACCGGCCCCTGAGCCCCGCCCAGGGCCTACCGGAATACCGTTATCCTTGGACCACTGGATAAACTCCATCACGATCAGGAAGTAACCCGGAAAGCCCATTTGGTTAATTACGTCGAGCTCGATTTGCAGACGCTCATCATAAGGGGGGCGCTTCTCGGCGCGTACAGCCGGATCGGGGAACAAGAATTCCAGACGCTCTTCCAAGCCTTCGCGGGATTTCATCACCAGAAAATCTTCGGTGGACATATCACCGGTCGGGAATTGCGGCAGGAAGTACTCGCCCAAACGAATGGTTACGTTACAGCGTTTAGCGATTTCAACACTGTTTTCCAGTGCTTGCGGGATGTCGGCAAACAGCTCGCACATCTCATCTTCGCTACGCAGATATTGCTGGGCGCTGTATTTCTTTGGTCGTTTCGGATCATCGAGAGTAAAGCCATCGTGAATGGCGACCCGAATTTCATGGGCGTCGAAATCTTCCGGCGTCAAAATACGCACATCGTTGGTCGCCACCACCGGCAGATCGCAACGCGCAGCCAATTCAACCGCAAAGTGCAGGTAAGTCTCTTCGTCTTGACGACCGGTACGGATCAGCTCCAGATAGTAGCGATCCGGAAAATAGGTTTGGTAAAAGTTGATGCACTCATCCACCAACTCCTGATTACCGCGCAGCAGTGCCTTGCCGACATCGCCATAACGGGCGCCGGAAAGCACAATCAGTCCTTCGTGGTGTTGCTCTAACCAATCACGTTCGATGACTGGCCCACCTTGCACATAACCACGTTGGTACGCTTGTGAAATCAGTAACGTCAGATGCTGATAACCGGTGTTATTGGCCGCCAGAATGGTCAGCTCTACCAGCTCATCCCCCAATAAGGGGTTATGCATTAAAAAGTCAGCCCCGATAATGGGCTTGATGCCAGCACCGTGCGCGGTGCCGTAGAATTTCACCAGACCACACAGGTTGGTGAAATCGGTGATAGCCAATGCCGGCATTGCAAGTGCGGCGGCTTTTTTGACCAACGGGCCGGTTTTCGCCAGCCCGTCAATCATGGAGTAATCACTGTGAACCCGTAAGTGAACAAAACGGGGCTGCCCCATCAGGAAACACTCCTTAACTCTCAATTCCATCGCTCAGATGCGGCGCATCTAAACGCAATAACATCGGGTACACACCCGTTAGTGCTTTTGGCTCGCTAAGCGGTCGATTACAGCCCGAGCGCCCGCTTCACGGGCGCAAAACT